>JACRGX010000079.1 GCA_016212185.1 Nitrospirota bacterium | reverse complement strand
CGGCTCAAAAAATGAATGATATACCGGATAGTCATAATCAAGGTTCTGGTTTATTGGTAAAAACAAGAGCCTTAAGTATGTCACTATTACCCTGAATTGTGTCAGAAGGTATTCATATTTTGAAAGTACCGCTAAATCTTTCAGTTGTAATTGTCTTAGCTTTTCTTCGGTATCCAGCGCTGGTTTATATATTTCCCACTCATGCCCTATGAAATTTAAAGGAATAATTATGAGGGTAAGGAGAAAGGGGGTTAGATAGAGAAAACGTAAGGCGTAAGGGATAAGGCGTAATGAATAAAAATCCCCCCATCACCCCTTTGACAAAGGGGGGTGAGGGGGGATTTTGCATTCAGAGTTCAGCGTAAAAAAACTGAATTCATAAAGGACAATTATAAATGGGAGCGTGAAAGCAATTTCCTTGGTTTTCATAGCGAGGACAGCAGAAAGGACAGAGCCCAGATACCAGAACACAGATGACAGACTAAAGATTTTTTGCCTCTTGTCTGTGCTCTGTGTTCTGTGTTCTGTGTTCTGTGTTCTGAATTTCACATACATCACCAGACTTAGGAGATAAAACATCACTGCCGTAGATGTAAACCTCTGGACAATGTAAGTTACAGCCTGTGTTTGAACAGGGTGTGAAACAAAGAGCAAACTTGAAAATAAGGCGATTAAAGAAGGACGAGGGTTGAAGGTTGAAGGATGAAGGTTGAAATACGGCGTTTGAAAGGTCAGAAGGACCAGCCGGTAAACAAGTAAGGCATTGATGATATGAATGATGATATTAACTATGTGGTAGTCTGTAACACTTAGTCCTCCGAATTTATAGTTCAAGGCAAATGTCAAAAACCCGGCCCATCTGGACCCGGTAGGCGGCCATAAGTTACTTAGGTCTCTTAATTTATGGTTGTCAATAATATAGTTATAATCATCAAACTGGAAAGGCACCCGAAAGGTATTTGAATAGGCAATCAAGCCAGTAACAACAATTAATAGAATCTGGACAATTGGTTTGTAGAGTAGCCTTGTTTTATTAGGTGCCTGTGATTCTATAACTTTATTTTCCCCTTCTGCATTTCTCATTGAGATAATATAGCACTTGCAATCCTTGAGCTTCAATTTACATTTTCAAAGGTTGGAAGAAATTGACTGCTGTGTAACTCATCAAAATTGAGGTATTTTGTGATTTTTGTTAGATTTTCAGGGGGGAGCTGCAGGACTTTAGAGGCAGGAGTTACTATGCTATATTTAATGCCTTTTTAAATAACTCGTCCTGTTTTTTTGCCTCTGCCGCTATCTGAGTGAGGATTTCTGCGAGTTTTTTCCCCCCTAAAAGTTCTGCCTTTGAAGCCCATTCCAGATATGTCTTTACATGGGCGTCGTTGTGCTCTATCCAGTGTTCAATGAGGTGTTTGAGTTTTTCAGTCTCGTTCATGACTTACAAGCCAAAAGCCAGCATTAACATTCCGCAAAGACAAATCACAGCTCCTGATATGGCATGTGTGTAACGCTTAAGCCGTGTTGTTGGGATAAGGTTAAACCCGAAAATAGAAACGAGAACAATGCCCAGCATTGTGATGATTGTTGTCAGACCGAAAATGCCCGTAACCAGCAACAAACCCGTAAGGCTGTTTTTTGCAGCCGGATACATAAGCATCGGGATTAACGGCTCGCATGGACCAAAGATAAATATTGTAAAAAGTACCCATGGAGTTATGCTTTTGGTCCCCTTTTTCTCATGTATATGCATATGTTCAACAGTGTGGTTGTGTGTGTGCATGTGACCGTCGACATCGTTATGCAGGTGCAGGTGTTCATGGGGTTTATTCCTTAATGCTCTCCGGAGACCCCAGATAAAGTAAACCAGCCCGAAGGCAATGAGCGCCCATGTTGCCATACTGCCGCGGAATGATTCAATTACCTCTAATCTGGAAACGCCGATACCGAGAGTTACGCCTAATAATCCAAGCAGGACAGAGCTTAATATATGCCCGGCGCCGCATAAGACAGTAATCAGCGTTGTTTTTGCCGGGGACCACCTTCCTGAGCGCGACATCATTATGAATGGCAAGTAATGGTCAGGCCCGAATAATGTATGGAAGAAACCGATTGAAGCGGCGGCGGTTATGAGAATTAATAGTTCATTGGACATATTTAAATCCTGAGTTCTGGTTTAGATTGTTTGGCGTTGCAATATTCTACATCATTTTTGAAAATATAGACATTATTAAAATGCTAATCTGCTGCTTTTATATCAGCGACTTTTTCCATTGGTATCACAACCCATCCGCTTTCAGACTCCAGGTAGATTTCATCTTCACCTAATTCCTTTAATATGCCGCGGTAGATTATGTCTTCAGCAATAACCTCCACCTGTTTTTCTGTAAATTCCTGCATTTATGCCTTTTCCAAATTATTTACCAGCTCAGCCCCAAGGAGGAAGATACATGACGAATAATAAACCCACAGGAGGAAAACAATGAAGGTCGTTAATGAGCCGTAGATGGTCCCTATCTGAATGACGTTTTTTACGTACCATGTAAAGAAATGTTTTGCAACTTCCCACAAAATGGTTGTGAACAGCGCGCCTGAAAACGCATTTTTTAAAGATACCTTTACCTTTGGAACAATTATATAAACAGCGGTATAACTCATGAGGATGATAATAAAAGGCGCAATGTATTTAATGAAGATGCCTGCCTTGTATCCGATTTTAAAACCAAGCACATCCACAGGATACTGTCTAAGCGCACTGGCGGTTGAGCTTATTGTAAAGGAGAGCAGGAAAAAGATGGTCACAAGCGTCACTATTAAAATAGACCAAAGTATGGATATAAAAAAGTGCCGTTTTTTAGGAACCTTGAAGATTACATTCATGGCATGTTCCATGGAATAAAAAAGCTGAAGCGATAAAAAGGCGTAGACAAAAACCGTTAGCAGGCTTATCCCTTTATATGTAATTATATTCCTGAGCTCTGCGGTTATGCCTGCTGTCACAGATGGGAAAAGGCTGACGAGCCTTGCGAGGATGAAACGGTAAATCTCCTCGTTTCCTCCCAGCAGGTAGCCGAAAAGGGCAACGATAAGAAGACTTAAAGGCACAAGGGACATGATGGAAAAATAGGATATTCCACCTGCCAGATAAAAACATTCATCCTTTAAAAAATCAAGGAGGCTTTTACTCAGCGGTTTTATCATTGATATCCTTGTTGTGCAGGGAATTCATTAATATATGATAAGTATATCATGTCTGTTTATGGGTTTTGCGGCTTTGCCTTATGTAAAATTTCACCGGCACCCCGGTAAAGGCAAACCCTTTTCTTAACTGATTTTCAAGAAACTTTATGTACGGTTGTTTTATGCCCTCAAGCCTGTTTGTGAATATCACAAATGAAGGAGGCTTGATCCCTGCCTGTGTAATGTAATTGAGCTTGACCGGCTTGCTTTTATATATCGGCGGCGGCTGGACTGCAAGGCTTTTTTTGAGGAATACGTTTAAATCGTGAGTAGGAATTCTTTTGGAGCTTTCAGCTATTACTTCATCAATCAGGGAAAATATCTTTGTAACCCGCTGCCTGCTTAATGCGGATATGGTTATGACCGGCACATAAGGCATAAACCACAGTTTTTCCCTGAGTTTTTTCTCTACTGTTTTAAGGGTGGAATTATCTTTTTCCACGAGGTCCCATTTATTAAGCAGGATAATAGCCCCTTTGCCTGTGTCATGTACAAGGCTGGCTATCTTCTGGTCTGTCTCAACGACCCCTTCTGATGCATCCATGACAATCAGGGCTATATCGCACCGCTCAATGTTTTTAAGCGTCCTCAGAAAGGAAAAGCGTTCAAGTGTCTGCGCCATTTTTCCCTTTCTTCTTATCCCTGCGGTATCAATAACAAGGTATTTTCTCCCGTAATATGTGCATATGGAATCAACGGCATCTCGCGTGGTGCCTGCCACCGGACTTACAATCATCCTCTCAGCTCCGAGAAGCGAATTGACAAGCGTGGATTTACCGACGTTGGGCCTTCCTACGATTGCAATCTGCGGATATTGTGCAGGCGCTTCCTGAATCTCAGGCAGGACCTCAGAGATTTTATCCATAAGCTCGTCAAATCCGTATCCACAGAGCGCAGAGACCGGGTGCAAATCTTCACCTAATGAATAAAATTCATACAGGGCAGACTCTTTTTTTTGACTGTCTATCTTGTTTACCGCATAAAATACTTTTTTGTCATGTTTTCTCAGGGTATTATTCAGCGCTGTGTCAATGGGCATGAGCCCTGAGGATGCATCCATCAGCATAAGAATTATGTCAGCCTCTTCTATTGCGGCTAATGCCTGCTTTTTTACCTCTCTTGCGATATCCTCCGTTGCCTCCGGCAGGAATCCTCCGGTATCAACGACAAAAAACTGTTTTTTCTCCCATACGGCTTCGCCGTAAATTCTGTCCCGCGTTAAGCCCGGGGTTTCGCCCACGACGGCAATTTTTTTGCCGATAATTTTATTAAACAGCGTGGATTTGCCGACATTCGGCCTTCCAACAATGGCAACTATTGGTTTTTGCATATAAGCTCCTATTCTAAAAAACCAAAGCAATTTTCCGCATGCACAGTCTTAAAGCCAGCGGTTTTGTAAGAGGCAAGCCAGTCCCTGGGCGGAGCGAACTTTTTTTTCGTTGAAAGCTTGCATTCATAGCCTGTTAATCTGCCTTCTTTTTCTTCTATCAGGTCTATCTCCTGCTGGTCGTATGTTCTCCAAAAATAGAAGTTTGCGTATTGGCGGGAGTTGCTCATATGTTTTATTTTTTCCATGATGAACCAGTTTTCAAAAAGCTCTCCGGCATCAGCCCGGATGTTGAGCGGATTGAAGTTGCGTATAAGTGCATTGCGAAGTCCTGTGTCTGTAAAGTAGTACTTTGATGTTTTATATATCTCCTTGCGCAGATTGCGGCTAAAGCCGCGCAGGTTGACGAGTATAAACATTTTTACGAGAATATCCAGGTAACTTTCAATGGTTTTTTGGTTCACAGCCAGATGCTTTGCCAGTTCTGCGATTGACACTTCTTTGCCGATTTGAAGGGCAAGCAGCACCAGCAGATCAACGACCTTCTTTGGTTTGCGGATGCTTTCAAAGGTCAGAAGATCGCGGTAGAGGTAGTTGTTCAGATATTCGTAAAGATAATCTGCTTTTTCCCGGGCTGACAGACTGTGGACTTTAGGGTACATGCCGAAGCGGAGCATTTCTTCCAACGCTGTTTTGCGCATGGTTTTACTGTATTGTCCTGATACCTCTTTCCACGACAGGGGATAGAGCCAAAACGTTTTTGTCCTGCCTGTAAGCGGTTCGTTTATTTTGTCTGCCAGCTCAAAAGACGCTGACCCTGATGCAATGACAGTAACCGGCAGATTGTCCACGAGCAGTTTCAGCGTCAGCCCGATGTTTGCTATGCGCTGGGCTTCATCTATGACCACGATTTTATTGCTCCCTACAATCCGAGACAGCGCCTCAAGTTCATTACGGCTGAATAAATCCTGAGCGAATAGGTCGTCCCCATTAAAAAAAAGCTCTTCGTGGTTACCGGATTTTTGCTTGAACAGCGATTGTATAAGGGTTGTTTTCCCTGCCTGCCGGGGACCATAGAGAATAATTGCCCTGTTAGGCGTAGTAATTGCTTCGGTTATTTGTGCGGATATTGTTCGCTTTATCATATTTCATTATACCATACTATAATCAATTACCAATAATTAATAGTACTATGATACATTCTATTTTATTGGATGTCAATACCAAACTTGACAGCACATAACCCTGACATAAAACATTTGGAGATGGGTGAAATAAACATAAAGTAAACTGATTTACCCTCAGGTTTTTGCGGGCAGCTTCCATATCAGTTCAAAGTTGCAGATGATGACCAGCAGACTGCCGGAAGCATCCTTTACTGCATTGCCTTTGCTGTCTATGGCTAAGAGCAGGTCGTTGGATTTTAATAAAGACCCCTCATAATTTACATCCCTCAACCTTGTCTTGAGGTTATCTAACAGCATCCGGCATTGCTTTTCATCAATAAGCCCTTTGGCAACGGCTTTGGCGAGATCCAAAGGCGTATAAAGTGGGCCTGTCTGTTCAGCCACCCAGTGATCAGGACCGTTATAGTAGCCGCGGATGGTAATGTAATTGTGATTTTCATGAAGGATCGGGCTGCCTTCAGGGTCTAAAATATTTTTATGCGAGTCGTATCTTTTTGTGTCTGCCGATACCTCTATCTTTGAAGTGCCGGTCATATAGACAGCCCGTACATAGACGCAGGGAATTCCTAACCGGCTCAATTCGTGGGCAATGGCAAATTCCTCAAAAGGGCTGTTGATGCCGAATTCGCGTATCATCGGACTATATCCCTCTCCGTTTTCATCCGGCATCTCGCCGACCCGCGAAGTTTCCCAGACAAGATGAATATTGTCTTTTGTGATTGTATAGAAAACCTCTTTTTTGTCCGACAGCTTGATGGAAGGCGTCTTTCTCCACCTCTCCGGCAGGAAATAGTCAAACAAGCGGGCATTTTTTCCGACAACCCAGAGATGTCCGCCTGTGCTTTCCGCATGACCGTGGATATACGGCACGCCGAAAATCTCCATGCCCGTTAAATGGTCCGGCAGGGGGGTGGGGATAAAACGGTCGCGCTGATCATCCAGATAGGAATGTCTTCTGGAATTTTTAACTTCATCTTCGTGCAGAGGGGTGCGCAGGAGGAGTTCATAGTCAATCAAAGAATATTTTCCTGTATTGATGAGGTCATACAGAAAACTTACCTGCGCCTTTGTTGATTCCTGCGTTTTTGCCCATCCAATTTCTTTAATCTGTTCAGTATCAATTTCGCTGATTATGATATGTTCAGGCTTCATATCAGCCACCAGATACCCTTTATTGTCAAGGTCAGACATGACTTTTTTATTAAGCGCTTTCAGATGAAGCACATAGTCATCATCACTGACGTTTATATATTCAAAAATTTCGGGGAGATTACTTCCTTCAATCCACTCGTAAATCATTTTGTACTGTTTTAGGATATCAAGGTCTACTCCGGGGTGTTTGGCGCGGATGCGGTTTATCCTTGCCTTGGATCTTCCACTCTGCCACATCTGCATTTTATCCGGCGGGACATAAATAACCATAGGACGCTGTGTATTTATTTTCAAGTCTTTTGAGCCGTAGGCGCCCTCCCGCATTTCCAGCACCAGCGAAAATTCTTCCCAGGGGCTGTTAAACTCTGCATCGCAAAATTCCTGCAGTGTGTGAGTGTCTAAGGGGACGTTTTCACCTACGCGGCAATTCTTGACTACGAGGTCAAGGCTCTTGCCGTCCACTTCTTTTGTCGGCAGTTTGTAGACTGAGCCTGTGCCTTTAAGCTTTATCTTATGTATGTTGAACCAGCTTGATTCATACCAGTTTTTAGTGTCAAAATGCTCCTGGTATTTTTCGGCAAATCTTGTTAGATAGAGATCCCCTCCATCAGAGGTTTTAACATGGGCATACACAACGCCGAGCACATTAACTAAGGTCTTTTTCTGCATTCTATCCAAGGCGCTGTATAAATTCCTGAAGTTGTTTCCTGAGTCTTTCCGGAAGTCGTTTGCCGAAGATTGAGAAATGATTTTCAATATCCTGAATCTCTGACTTCCAGGCATTTATGTCTATGCTTATAAGCTCTTTCATGTCCCCGGCGGATATGTCAATGCCGTTCAGGTCAATATCACCTTCATTAGGCAATAAACCTATGGGAGTTTTATTGGCGCCTGCCTTGCCGTCAACCCGTTCGCATATCCACTTCAGAACGCGGCTGTTTTCGCTGAAGCCGGGCCATAGAAACTTGCCATTTGAATCTTTTCTGAACCAGTTGACATAAAAAATCCGCGGGGCTTTATTCCCGAGCCTGTCTCCCATTTCAAGCCAGTGCCGGAAATAGTCGCCCATATTGCAGCCGCAGAAAGGCTTCATTGCAAAGGGGTCGCGCCTGAGGTTGCCGACGGCGCCGATATTTGCGGCAGTTGTCTCAGAGGCGGCGGTGGCTCCCATAAAGACGCCGTGATCCCAGTTATACGCCTCATGCACCAGGGGCATGACATCTGAACGCCTGCCACCAAAAATAATGATGTCAATCGGAACGCCTTCGGGCTTTTCCCAATCCTTGCAGATCGCAGGGCATTGGGATGCCGGAGCGGTGAAACGCGCATTGGGATGTGCGGCGTCTGCGGTGCTGTCAGGAGTCCAGTCTTTGCCTTTCCAGTCAATGGCGTGTGCAGGCTCATCGCCGTCCATGCCTTCCCACCATACATCGTCGTCATCGGTCAAAGCGCAGTTTGTGAAAATCACATTTTCCTTCAATGTATCCATTGCCATCGGATTCGTGCCGTATGATGTGCCCGGCGCTACTCCGAAAAAACCGTTTTCCGGATTTATGGCATAAAGACGCCCGTCGCTGCCAGCCTTCATCCACGCAATGTCGTCTCCGATACATTCGCATTTCCAGCCCGGAATAGAAGGCTTCATCATTGCCAGATTTGTCTTGCCGCATGCAGACGGGAAGGCTGCTGCGATGTGGTACTGCTTCCCTGCGGGACTTATCAGACGGAGAATCAGCATGTGTTCAGCCATCCAGCCTTCACGTTTTGCCATTGCAGATGCAATTCGCAGCGCAAGGCATTTTTTCCCGAGCAGGGCGTTCCCGCCGTAGCCTGAGCCGTAGGACCAGATGAGGTTTTCTTCAGGGAAGTGGCTGATGTATTTTTGCTCAAGCGGGGCGCACGGCCATTTTGTGTCTTTCTGTCCCGGGGCCAGCGGCGCGCCTACGGAATGAAGGCACGGGATGAATTCGCCGTCTGCGCCAAGGAGTTCCAGAACGTGTGAACTTACGCGGGTCATAATATGCATGTTTATAACCACGTATGGACTGTCTGATATTTCAACTCCGATTTTTGATATGGGAGAGCCTATGGGACCCATTGAAAAAGGAATTACATACATGGTCCGCCCCTTCATGCATCCCTTATAGAGATTCAGCATAATTTTTTTCAGCTCATCAGGGGCTATCCAGTTGTTTGTGGGACCTGCGTCCTCCTTTGAAGAAGTGCTTATATAAGTGCGGTCTTCAACGCGGGCTACATCGCTCGGGTCAGACCTGAATAAAAAACTGTTCGGGCGTTTTTTAAGCGGAATGGCAATGCTGCTTTCAATCAGTTTTTCTATCATAAGATTATATTCTTTTTTGGAACCGTCGCAGATATATATATTATCAGGCCGGCAGAGATCAGCTGTTTCTTTTAGCCATCTATTGAGTTTATTGTTTTTTACAGTAACATTCATGACTGCTCTCCTTCTTTTTTCTATAAAAAACTTTGCAGAGGAAAAGCATTAGAAGAATTCCCGGTGTTAATGCCAGTGTAAATTATACAGGGTTATATCGCAAAAAATCTATAATCTGAAATAATGACTTAAATTTAGTAAAATAGTTTCCTGATTTAGTTAATCACTGCCAAGGAGAAGCCTTAATGGGGTTACTGCATTTTTACAGGAGGCCTGCATTTCCACCCGCCGACAAAAACGGGCTTCTGACGGCTGCGCGGCAGGAAATCTCTCCCCGGATAACTGATATTGAAACAGAATTTTGTTTTAATATTGAAGCTGCTGCGCCTCTTTTACCTGATGAGATTGGTATCCTCCAATGGCTTTTGTCAGAGACCTTTGAGCCTAAGAATTTCTCAGATAGAAGCTTTTTAATTCAACCTTCAACCTTCAACCCTCAACCTTGTCTTTTAGAAGTCGGCCCCCGCATGAATTTCACAACCGCATGGTCCACAAACGCAGTGGCAGTATGCCGTGCATGCGGATTGACAAAGATTACGCGCATAGAACGCTCAAGGAGATATAGGATAGTCATCAGTGAACAGTCATCAGTGAACAGTGAACAGTTTAAAAAAATTTACACAGCACTGATTACTGATTACTCATCACTTTTTTATGACCGCATGACAGAATGTCCGTATCCTGAACCGCTTGACAGCTTTGAGACGGGCATTAAGCCTGAGCCTGTTTACTATGTTCCCCTGATTGAAAAAGGCAAACCCGCGCTTGAAAAAATCAACAAAGAGATGGGGCTTGGGCTGGATGATTGGGACATAGAATATTATTACAACCTGTTTGTAAGAGACATCGGCAGGAACCCGACGAATGTAGAGTGTTTTGACTTAAGCCAGTCCAACAGCGAGCACTCAAGGCACTGGTTTTTTAAGGGCAGGCTGATTGTTGACGGCAAGGAGATACAGCAGCACCTGATTGATATTATCAAACAGCCGTTTATTGTTAACCCAAACAACAGCATTATTGCATTCAGGGACAATTCAAGCGCCATCAGAGGATATGACATCCGGACTATTGTTCCGCAAAACAGTCTTCACTCTTCAGTTTTCAGCCTTCAGAAATTAACGTACAATCTTATTTTTACGGCAGAGACCCATAATTTTCCAAGCGGGGTTGCGCCGTTTCCGGGCGCAGAGACAGGCACAGGCGGAAGAATTAGGGATGTAGAGGCAACGGGCCGGGGCGGACTGGTTATTGCAGGCACGGCAGCATATTGTGTCGGCAATTTACTTGTTCCGGGTTATGAACAGCCGTGGGAGGACAAGGCATTTCCATATCCCGCAAACTTAGCTTCTCCTCTTGATATTGAAATACAGGCAAGCAACGGAGCCTCTGATTACGGGAATAAATTCGGCGAGCCGGTTATTCAGGGATTTACGCGCTCCTTCGGCATGAGGCTTCCAAACGGCGGACGCAATGAGTGGATAAAGCCGATAATGTTTACTGCCGGAGTCGGGCAGATGGACGACAGGCATACTGAAAAAGAGGCTCCTCAAAAAGGAATGCTCGTGGTTAAAATCGGAGGGCCTGCATACAGAATAGGAATCGGCGGCGGCTCTGCCTCAAGCATGATACAGGGCGAGAATATTGCAGAGCTTGACTTTAACGCAGTTCAGCGCGGGGATGCGGAGATGGAGCAGAAGCTAAACAGGGTAATCCGCTCCTGTATTGAGAGGGGCGGCGATAACCCCATTGTCAGCATTCATGACCAGGGTGCAGGCGGAAACTGCAATGTCGTTAAAGAGATTATCTATCCCGCGGGCGCAAGGATTGAAATAAGAAAAATTCAGGTCGGCGATAATTCTCTCTCTGTCCTTGAGATATGGGGCGCTGAATATCAGGAGCAAAACGCACTGCTGGTTAAACCTGAAGGCATTGGTATTTTTCAGGCAATGTGCATGAGGGAAAAAGTGCCGTGCGCCGTTATAGGAGATATTACAGGCGACGGCTGCATTATTTTACATGACGAGGCAGATGGAAGCTCACCCGTGAATCTCAATCTGGAGAAAATCCTTGGCGCCATGCCTCAAAAGACATTCCAGCTTGACCGCATCCCGCAAACCCTTAAACCCCTTAAGTTCCCATGGGATAAAACCGGTGAAAAAAATTCTTTTACTGATTACTCATCACTCGTTACGCGTCACTTTTTAAAAGATGCCCTTGAAAGGGTTTTGCGTTTGCTGTCAGTAGGCTCAAAGAGATTTCTCACAAATAAAGTTGACAGGAGTGTTACGGGACTGATTGCAAGACAGCAGTGCGTGGGACCTCTTCAGCTTACGATGTCAAATGTCGCTGTCATAAGCCAGAGCCATTTCGGATTGACAGGCGCCGCCATTTCAATAGGCGAACAGCCGGTGAAAGGGCTGATTAATCCAGCATCAATGGCAAGGATGAGCGTTGGCGAGGCTCTGACAAACATGGTCTGGGCGAAAATCAGCGCGCTTCAAGACATAAAATGCTCTGCAAACTGGATGTGGGCTGCAAAGCTCCCCGGCGAGGGCGCAAGGCTTTATGACGCGGCAGTTGCAATGAGGGACATAATGCTTGAATTAGGCATTGCGGTTGACGGCGGCAAGGACAGCATTTCGATGGCCACGCAGGTGAGGGATAAGTCCGGCAATGTTGAGACAGTAAAATCTCCGGGCACTTTAGTTATCTCTGCTTATGCGCCGTGCCCTGATATTACAAAAGTCATAACCCCTGACATAAAAAATCCCGGCAAAAGCAGACTGTTATTTATTGATTTGGGAAATGGGAAAAACCGTCTCGGCGGAAGCGCCTTAGCCCATGTTTATAATCAGATTGGAAATGAGCCGCCGGATGTTGAGGACCCAAAACTTCTTAAAAATACATTTAACGCCGTTCAGCCGCTTATTGCTAAAGGTTTAATCCTTGCAGGCCATGACCGCAGTGACGGAGGGCTGATAACAACGCTTCTTGAAATGGCATTTGCAGGGAACTGCGGAATGGAGATTGATATTAAAAATTCCCCCTCGCCCCCCTTTGACAAAGGGGGGATGGGGGGATTTTTAACTAAAGCGTTCAGCGATAAAGAAACAATGGAGATATTATTCTCTGAAGAACTTGGGCTGGTCATTGAATATCTGCCGGAGAATGAAAATGAGATAATATCTGAACTTGAAAGAAACAATATCCCGCATCAGATTATCGGCAAAACAGCGGTTGAAAAGAAAATCAAAATCAATCTCCTTACTCCTCACTCCTCACTCCTCACTGTCTTTGATGAAGACATGAGGGTTTTAAGAAATATCTGGGAAGAAACGAGTTATCAGCTTGACAGGCTTCAGGCAAATCCCGGGTGTGTGGAGGAAGAAAGGAAAGTCAATTTTGACCGGAAAGGACCGCGGTACATTCTGACTTTTGAGCCTGAAACCGCAGAAGAAGGGGTTGGAGGTTGGGGATTAGGGATTAAAAAGCAGGGCTTACCGAAGGTTGCTGTAATCCGTGAAGAAGGCAGTAACGGCGACAGGGAGATGACATCGGCATTTTATCAGGCAGGGTTTGAGGTCTGGGACGTGACAATGACAGACCTCACCGAAGGCAGGGTTGCACTTAAAGATTTCAGGGGCATAGCCTTTGTAGGAGGCTTCAGCTATGCGGATGTGCTTGACTCTGCAAAGGGATGGGCAGGAGTCATTAAATTTCATAAAAAAACTTGGGAGCAGTTTCAGGAGTTTTATCACAGGCAGGATACCTTCAGCCTTGGCGTGTGCAACGGCTGTCAGCTTGCGGCGCTTTTGGGATGGGTGCCGTGGCAGGGTATTGACAATACAAAACAGCCGAGATTTATTCACAACGTGTCAGGCAGATTTGAGTCACGCTTTTCAACGGTTAAAATCCTCCCGAGCCCTTCAATCATGCTAAAAGGCATGGAGGGCTCGGCGCTCGGGGTCTGGGTTGCGCACGGCGAGGGACAGGCGTATTTCCCTGACGAAACAATTCTTCAAAAGGTTGAAAAAGAGGGACTGGCGCCCATACGCTATGTTGATGACAATAACGAGATTACATCAAAATATCCCTTTAACCCCAACGGAGCTGTCGCAGGAATTGCAGGGCTTTGCTCTTCTGACGGCAGGCATCTTGCGCTCATGCCGCATCCCGAGCGTACATTCCTGAAGTGGCAGTGGCCGTGGATGCCTGAAGAATGGAGAAAGAACCTCAAGGCGTCGCCATGGCTTAGGATGTTTCAGAACGCACGGCAGTGGTGTAAATAAAAAAGCCGGGCTTGCCATACTCTTTTGGCAGCCCAGCTATCCCGACTGGTCGGGATCCGCCGTTTCCCCTCTGTTTGCCAAGGCGCACAAGGTGTAGCCTTGTAAGAGGGTTAGTGCCTGTACTTATTTTTTACTCCTAAATCAGTCCGCTGTCAAGCATATTAAACATATTTTATAGGTCCTATAAATATTTTTTATAGTTTAAAAGGCTAAAAAAAGAGCAGGAACTTCATCTTTATAGGTGTCATACCCCGATTTAATCGGGGTATCCAGAGACTCCATGGATACCCGTTTTCACAAGGACGACGTCTGGATTCCCGCTTTCGCGAGAATGACAACTTTATGGAGAAGCCAGTTTTTAGACAAACTCAATGTCCCCTGCCTGCTCTATGAGTCGTAGAGTGGCAGGCAGGTCGGGAATCCTTCCGGAAAGATTCCGGACAAGCCGGAATGACGGTTTAAATACACCGTCCCGAAACATTGGGACTTACGGAGATATTTTTTTGCTAAATTTGTCCCGACAATCCTGGACTAAATTTAAAATGAATTTTTCCTCTGTGCTCTGTGGTTAAAAAATTTAAAATTATCCCCCTGAAAATGCCGGAAAATGTTATATTATTGTGTTTCAGCCATACACCAGGGAGGAGTTTGAGAGGAATTGATACTGCCTTTAGACAAATTCCACGATGAATGCGGGGTTTTCGGGATATTCGGTCATGCCGAAGCGGCAAACATGGCTTATCTCGGACTGCATGCGCTTCAGCACAGGGGGCAGGAGGGCGCCGGCATCTGCTCCTCTGACAGAAAACATTTATACATTGAAAAATCCATGGGGCTTGTGGCTGACATCTTCTCTGAGAAGCGCCTGAAGCGCCTTCCCGGCGATATTGCCATAGGACATAACCGTTATTCAACCGCAGGGTCAAGCGTTTTAAAAAATGTCCAGCCGATAATGGTGAATTTTTCCCTCGGCTCTCTGGCAATTGCGCATAACGGCAATCTGGTGAATGCCCTTGAACTCAGGAAAGAGCTGGAAGAACAGGGCGCAATATTTCAGTCAACATCTGACAGCGAAGTCATTGTCCACCTGATTGCAAGCTCAAGGGCAGGCGGACTTTATGAACGCCTTACTGACGCAGTTGGAAGGCTCTACGGAGCGTACAGCCTGCTTCTGATGACCGAGAGTGAACTTATTGCTGTAAGAGACCCATACGGGTTCAGACCGCTGAGCATTGCAAAACATGATGGAGCCTATGTTGTTGCATCAGAGACCTGCGCATTTGACCTTATCGGCGCAAAATATATAAGGGACATAGAGCCCGGCGAGATGGTAATCATAAATAAGGACGGTTTAAAGTCCTTTAAGCCTTTGCATGCGCCGAGACATTCATTCTGCATTTTTGAGTTCATCTATTTTTCAAAGCCTGACAGTTACATATTTGGAAATCTTAATGTAAACCAGATAAGAAAAGAACTCGGCAGACAGCTTGCAAGGGAAAACCCTGTTGACGCAGACCTTGTCATCCCGGTGCCTGACTCAGGCGTGCCTGCCGCTATCGGATATGCCGAGGAAAGCAAGATCCCTTTTGAATTCGGCTTAATAAGGAATCACTATGTCGGACGCACTTTCATAGAGCCTCAGCAGGCCATAAGGCATTTTGGCGTAAAACTGAAATTAAACCCGGTAAGACAGCTTCTTGAGGGCAAGAGGGTGCTGGTTATTGACGATTCAATCGTAAGGGGCACGACAAGCAAAAAGATTGTCAAGATGATAAAAGAAGGCGGGGGCGCCAGTGAAGTGCATTTAAGGATCAGCTCGCCTCCTTCCATAGGACCTTGTTTTTACGGCATTGACACCCCGATAAGAAAGGAGCTTATAGCTGCAACGCACACTATTGATGAAATAAGAAAATACACTACTGCTGACAGCCTGAGTTATCTGAGTCTTGAAGGATTGCTTAAAGTAGTGCCCAACCCGTCGGAATACTGCACAGCATGCTTTGACAACAAATACCCTGTTTTTTCACCTGAGGAAAAGACAGAGCAGATGGAACTTTTTTAAACATAAATCATCATAAATAATCAGGAGATTATGTTTGATCTCGGACTTCAGGAATTAATAGTAATATTCGTAGTCGCACTTTTGGTCTTTGGCCCCAAAAAACTTCCTGACTTAAGCAAGACATTGGGCAGGGGAATCAGGGAGCTGAGGACAGCGCTTCACGGGGTGAAGGAATCTATGGCTGAGGCAAGTGATGAAACACAGCGTGTAGGGAAAGACCTGTCAAAGGAAATTTCCGAATCAATTTATGCCGCCGCATCACAGGAAGAAGCCATGCCCGGAGAAAAAGAAGGACAGAAATCAGAATCCGGCGGTCAGAAACCTGAAACAGTGAAGCCGGAAGAAAATAAAGAAAAAACAGCAGATGACAGCCATGGATAAAATGCCCCTGACAGAGCACCTTGGCGAGCTTAGAAAAAGACTTATCGTGTCTCTGATTGCGGCAGGCATCGGCTTTGGCGTCTGCTTTTCCTACTCAGAAAAACTTTTTTATTTATTGATATTTCCGCTTCACAACACGATAAAGTTTTCCTTTTCAAACCCCTTTATCACATTTGAAACAGTTTCAGACGCGCAGAGACAGCTTGTATTCCTTGCGCCTGCCGAGGCCTTCTGGATGCATCTAAAGGTTGCAATGGTCTGCGGGATAATCATAGCCCTGCCGGTTATTTTTTACGAGCTCTGGAAGTTTATCAGTCCGGGGCTTAAGGCAAAGGAAAAAAAATATGTACTTCCGTTTGTAATAACTGTTACGTTTCTATTTTTAGCCGGTGCATTATTCTGTTTTTTGTTAGTACTTCCGTTTGCTATGAACTTTTTAATAACTTACAAAACCGAGAACCTTAAACCAATGCTGTCAGTGGGCAGTTATGTGGATTTCTGCCTGAAATTTATCCTTGCCTTCGGCGTAATCTTTGAGCTGCCGGTGGTTCTGGTTTTTCTCACCAGGATGGGAATTGTCGGAACCGACACGCTCGCAAAAAACAGAAAGTATGCAGTGCTGCTGGCGTTTGTGGCTGCAGCGCTTCTTACGCCTACGCCTGATGCATTTAACCAAATATTGATGGCAGTTCCCATAATCCTGCTTTATGAGGTGGGCATACTGGCTTCAAGGATTTTAAAAACAAGTCCAAAAAAGGAATAGGCTAAGTCTATGACAGACATCAGAGGGAAAAGCATTCTTGCCGTTGCAAGGGATATTGCAGACGGATACGTTATTGTAAATCCGTTATTTCTGAAGCCCCTTGGCTCCGAGTCATTGAAAGAGCTTTGCCTGAATATCATAAGGGTCCAGACTGAAATAAAAGGGGAGAAGTTTCCGTATAATGACGTGGCCGCCATCAGAGTGAGGAACATGAAGCTTCAGCGCCTTCACAGCGCGCTTATGATAATCAGAAATTTTGCCCGGGAACGGGGGATGAAGCAGATATTTTAAATATTTAGTTCAATATTGTTTAATTCGTTCAACAAGTTCAAATCGCTTAAGAAAAAACGTCAGCGTTCAAAATTAAACGACCTTAAACTATTTAAACAAATTTGAACTATTTCTTCATCAGCCTCTTATACTTTTCCTCGCCGACGCATTCTTTTGCAAAGGCGCACCACTCAAGGCATGTGGGACCCAGGATGCGGGTGACTGCTTTGCCGCAGTGCTTGCACTTTGTCTCAACTTCATCAGTCCATATTTCAACGGCCTTGCCGCAGTGTTTGCACTTGATGTCTTCAGGCTTGGGCTGTTTTATCTCAGTGCTGCCGGGGCAGCCTTCTTTTAAAAGCATTCTGCCGCTCCTTTTGATACTATTATGGCACAGAGAAATAACCCCGGTGTATGATTTAGCTCATACGGCAAACAGCCTTACGGCCCCTTTGTTATCCTATCAATATCAAGCGGGATAAGGACTATCTCTATCCTCCGGTTTTTTGCCCTGCCTTCAAGAGTGTCATTGGATTCAATCGGCCTGTACTCGGAATAACCTGCTACTGTGAGCAGTTTCGGGTCAAGGCCTGCGCTGTCCTGAAGGTATTTTGCCACATTGGTGGCCCTTGCTGAAGAAAGCTCCCAGTTTGAGGGGAATTTTACCATGAGTTTCTGGCTTATGGGCACATTGTCAGTATGTCCTTCAACTTTTATCTGTTTGTCAGCGACTTTCTTGAGGATATCGCCGACCCTCTTAAGCACCTGCTTGCCTTCTTTTTTTACTTCTGCGCTTCCTGAATCAAACAGCACCTTATCCACCATGTTCACAGACAGTTTATCCCTCAACTGGGTAATCGCTATCTCGCCTTTTTTTATCTCAGTGTTCAGTTCAGAGACAAGGCTGTCATGGGTCTTTCTGAATTCAGCAATAGCCTTTTCCTTTTCCTCTATCGCCTTGCTTTTTTCCTTTGAAAGCCCCTCAATTGCGGTTCTTAGTTCAGCCACCTGCATATCCTTTGACCGGATTTCATTTCTGAGGTTTTCAGTTTCACCCTTTATCTCAGAGACCTGCGACTCCTTTGCCCTGACTCCGGTTTTAAGTTCCTCTACCTGATGCTCGCTCCCTGAGAGTTTCTCTTTAAGGGAGACTACTTCTTTTGTAAGCTCGTCTTTTTTTGCCTCAAGCAGGCGGTTAAGGTTTGCATTTTCACCTTCAAGAGCTTTCTTTTTTGCAGACAGGTCGTCGCATTCATTTTTAAGAAGGACAAGGTCTTCCTCAAGTTTTTTCTTTTCAGCCTCTATAACCTTGAGTTTTTCCTCTAAAGCGGCGCTGTTTGTTTTAAGTGCGGCTAACACTCCTTCAAGCATTGCCTTTTCCGACTCTTTAGCCTTGAGTTTGTCTTCAAGGCTTGAGACATCTTTTTTAAAGTTATCAATTTCTGCAAGGCTTGCCTTGTATTTTCCCGATGATACGCACCCTGTGATTAATAAGACCGCAAGAAGTGGAATTAAATAGTATCTGGTTTTCATAAAGACCTCCTTTAAAATGGTTCGTATTGTCAAAACTTAACCACAGAGAACACAGAGAAAACATTAAATATCAATAAGGGAAAACGCGTTTTATTCCCTCCCCTCTGTGCCCTCTAAATTATTTAGTCGTTTTATCCCATCTTTTTTATAATGGAAATTTTTCTTGAGAACACAGAGTCCTCCGTGCCCTCTGTGGTGTCATATCTTCGCCTCTTCTTTTATTGGTTGCGTTGAAATTGCTTTAAAGAAAGTATACGGCTAATTTTTTTTCTTGTAAAGAGGCGTGTAATGTGGTATAAGTCTTTAAGGTAAAGGTTGAAGACATTATTAACCGGTTACTTAGCGAGGTAATTATGTGCCCGCTGTCTAAGAAGATAGTCAGTTTTAAGGCAGAGCTTTCATCGGACAGCGTTGCTGCCACAGGTTTCATAGAAAATCTCTCCAGTGATAATATAATATTTGTTAAGGCATTTCCTGCCAGTAAATCATTAAATTTAACTCCCGGTGAAACGGTTAATGTGAAGTTTCAGCCTGATTCAGGCAAGGAATTATGTCTGAATTGCAAGGTAAAGTGGGCCTTTTCACCTTTGCACAACCTGACACAAAACTTCTGGCTGGAAGTTGCAGACCCGCCGACAGGGTACGAAGAAATTTTCCGGACGGTATAATAATTATTCAGGCAGTTATCCGGCACGCCAGTTCTTCTATTGCAGACCTAAGCCCCCAAATTTTTGCAGTAATTTATTTTTTATATTATAATACTAAATATGTTTTTTTTAAGAACCTGCAGCAATATTGAATTTCCCGCTCAACAAATTGGCTCCTTTATTTCAACAAGGCATTATACTGAGTTCACGGAGGATAATTTATGAAATTATTTGAAGGGCTACGTATGAAGTCAGCCGTCAATGCGCAATCAATTATCTTTGCTTTAATCATGCTCGGTCTGACGCTGTCAGGAGGATATCTTTACGCGGAAGATTATAAGGGGATAATCAAAATCGGCGGCACCGGCAGCGCATTGGGCCCCATGAATGAGATGGCACATGCATTTCAGAAGAAGCATCCTGATGTAAATATTATCATCGTCCCAAGCCTCGGCAGCGGCGGAGGAATCAAGGCAGTTACTGAAGGCGCTATTGACATCGGTTTGAGCGGCAGACCGCTTAAGACAGATGAGGCTAAGGAAGGGATAACGGCATTTGAATGTGCGCGGACGCCTTTTGTCTTTGTGACTGCTCATAAGACAAAAGGGATTAATTTTACCTTGCAGGATTTTGCAAAAATATATGCGGGTGAGATTAAAAACTGGCCTGACGGCACGCCTATCCATGTAGTGCTGCGCCCTGAGGGCGATATGGATTCAATTTTGCTTAAAGGCATGTCTCCTGAAATGGACAAGACTCTGAAAAAAGTATTGGCTCAGGGTAACCGGTCCGAAAATCTCTCCGGCTGCAAAAGGCTTTATTGATTTTATAAATACAAAGGAAGGCAGAACGATTCTCAAGAATACAGGGCATCTTGTTATAGAAAAGAAATGAAGGGCATAGGCGGCGATTCAACTAAAATAACAACTATACTTGCGCTTGTCCTGTCGGTAATGATTGCTGTTATTCCTCCTCTCGGATATCTTGTCATAAGCTATCAGGCTCAGGCTGCAATCCTTGAGACCAAGGCAGAAGCCCTTGCTTATTTTGCCACCAAGATAATCAATGAAAATCCTGAACTTTGGAAATATGAGCATCACAGGCTTGATGAAGTGTTATCCACCCGCCTCCTGCCGGGCAAAAAGACGGGGCACAGCATTATTTTCCCTAACGGAAGCGTTATTGCATCCAACCTGATTAAGCCGGAAGCGCCGGTTATTACACGCTCGCACGATCTTTACGATGCGGGAATGGTTGTGGCGAGGATTGACGTCAGCATGTCTATGCGTTCTGTGCTGATAAAGAGCTTGCTGTTGTGCATCTTAGGGCTTGCAGCAGGTTCAGCGTCATTTGTTATTCTGAAGATTTTTCCACTGCGCGCTTTGGCTCAGGCCGTGAAATCATTGTCTGAAAGCGAGGAAAGATTCCGTGCAATAACAGAGACTGCGGTTGACGGCATCATTGTTATGGATAATCAGGGGCGTATCACCTACTGGAACTCTGCCGCCGAGAAAATGTTCGGTTATACACAGCAGGAAGCTGTCGGGAAAGAACTGCATTTTTTTCTTGCTCCACGGGAATATCATGAAGAGGTTATGAAAGACTTTGAGCGATTCAGGACAACAGGAGAAGGACTTATTATCGGGAAAACCGTTAAGCTTTCAGCTATAAGGAAAAATGGGACTGAATTTAAAATAGAGTTTTCTGCCTCTGCAGTTAAAATTAAAAATGAATGGCATGCCGTAGGACTTGTGCATGACATCACCCAACGCAAACGGATAGAAAGCGAGCTGTACAGCTCACAGCAGATGCTCCAACTGGTGCTGGATAACATACCGCAGAGGGTTTTTTGGAAAGACCGTAAATCTTCTTACTTGGGCTGCAACAAATCCTGTTCGCTTGAGGCCGGCTTAAAAGACCCGAGTGAAATAATCGGCAAGAACGACTTTGAACTCTCGTGGAAGGAAAACGCGGAGATTTACCACGCTGATGATAAAAGTGTCATGGAGACAAACACCTCAAGAATTAATTATGAAGAGCCGTTGAAACTGTCTGATGGAGCCATGCTCTGGGTGAGGACAAGCAAAGTCCCCCTGCATGATAAAGAGGGGAATGTCATAGGCGTGCTTGGAACATTTGAGGATATCAGCGCACAGAAGCAGTCTGAAAGGAAATTAGCCGAGCTCTATGACGAGATAAAGAACGAGGCTGAAATATCCCGCTCTCTTTTCCATCTGGTTGAGACTTTAAATACCAGCCTTGATGAAAAAGAGCTTGTAAAAAATGTTCTGAACCTTACTCCGCAGTATCTTGGATTTGACAGGCTCGGCATTTTGATTTATGACGAGGAGCTAAGGGGCTTTACATTTGCCGGCGGGTATGGCTTCAGCCCGTTTGAAGAGAACATGTTAATGGCAAAGACCTTTAAGGAAGACAATATCCCTGCAATAAACAAATTTGTCAGGGGTGAACCAATAATAATAGATAATGCAAAGGACGGAGAGTTTATAAGCAAGGAAATTGCTCATGCGCTTAATCTCGGGAGTGTTGTTCTGTCGCCCATCTCTTTCAGGGCAAGAATAGGCGGCGTTATAGCTGGGGAGTACAGAAATCCTAAGATATATGCTAAAGATGTCGCACTCTTAAAAGGGCTTGCAGACGGACTGGGTATTGCCCTTCAGAACAGCAAACTTTACAAAGAGTCTAATGAGAGGCTGATGGAGCTTTCAAATAAGATTGAAACAATTAAGACAATGGCGCAGCTTGACAGGGAGATACTGTCCAATATTGACAAGGCGGGCATTTTAAGGGCAGCCACCGCCCTCACGAGCAGGGTAATACCGTGTGAAAGGGCGGCAGTCCTTTTTAAAGAAGGGGATAACTTCAGGATAATCTCAGAATGGGGAATGGGTGAATTTCAGAACAAAACCTATGATATAAAAAGGTCTCATTTCGGGATTATCAATCAGCGGCGGAGTTCTTTGTTTATCCCCAATCTTTCAGAGGATAAAATTGACTGCTTATATCACAAAGAGCAGATAGCCATAGGGATTAAATCATCCCTCATAATTCCGCTCATCAGCAAGGGCGATGTCATAGGCATTCTTGATATAGGCTCAACATATTACGGAAGACTGACTCCCGCGCATCTGACAACGGCAGAGCAGATAGCATCCCAGATTACAGTCGCCCTTGAAAATGCAAGGCTCTATGAAGACGTTCAGCAGCTTCTGATTAACACGATAACCACCCTTGCATCTGCAATTGACGCCAAGTCTCCATGGACCAAGGGTCATTCAGAGAGGGTTACAAAATATGCGATTGAAATTGCAAAGGAGATGGGGCTAAAGGACAAGGAAATAAATCACATAAAACTCTGCGGGCTGCTGCATGATATTGGAAAGATAGGCACATACGACATGCTTCTTGATAAGGAGGACAAGCTTACGGATGCTGAACGCGAGCTCGTGCAAAAGCACACTGAGAAGGGAGCAGAAATACTCAAACCCATAAAACAGCTTCAGGATGTTATTCTCGGCGTCCTTTACCATCATGAGAGATATGACGGCAAAGGCTACCCTGAAGGACTGCGGGGTGAGGATATACCTTTATGCGCAAGGATACTCTCTGTTGCAGACACGTTTGACTCAATGACGGCTGATAGGCCATACAGGCCGTCGCCGGGCAAGGAATTTGCAATTGAAGAGCTTAAACGCTGTTCAGGAACGCAGTTTGACCCAAAGATAGTTGATATCTTCATGAAGATTTTATCCAAGGAATAAGCCTGCCTGAAAATTGATTCTCATCTCTCATTGTTTGTAAAACAGGCAATAATATGTTAATTTAACCAATGGAGACATTAAATGTATAAAAGTGTAGTCATATGGGTTTTATTTGGTGTGCTGATGATCATGGCATTCAACCTTTTAAAGGCGCCAAAGGTTGAGCAGGAAGTCATATTTTCTGATTTCATGACAAAAATCAAAAACGGCGAAGTTGCCGAGGTTGTCATACAAAAACCTGAAAATTTAATCACAGGCACTCTGAAAGACGGGAAAAAATTCAGGACTTATGCTGTTGATTATCCTGACCTTGTCAAGGAACTACAGGCAACGGGAGTAAAGATTACGGCAAAACCCGAGCAGAGCCCGTGGTATGTAAGCGTATTTCTGAATTTCGGGCCTATTATTCTCATCTTCCTCTTATGGATATTCTTTATGCGCCAGATGCAGATGGGCGGCAACAGGGCGCTGTCTTTTGGCAAAAGCAAGGCAAAATTAATTTCAGAAAAATCCGTGAAGGTCACCTTTGCTGATGTGGCGGGCATTGACGAGGCAAAGGCAGAGGTGCAGGAGATAATTGATTTTTTAAAGGACCCGCAGAAATTCCAAAAGTTAGGCGGGAAAATTCCCAAGGGCGTTTTACTTGTCGGCGCTCCGGGCACAGGCAAGACCCTGCTTGCGAGGGCCATTGCAGGCGAGGCAGGCGTGCCGTTTTTCTCAATAAGCGGCTCGGATTTTGTTGAGATGTTTGTAGGCGTCGGCGCCTCGCGCGTAAGGGACCTTTTTGAGCAGGCAAAGAAAAGCGCGCCTTGCATAATGTTCATAGATGAAATAGACGCCGTAGGACGCCACCGCGGGGCAGGTCTCGGCGGAGGCCATGATGAACGCGAGCAGACCTTAAACCAGCTCCTTGTTGAGATGGACGGGTTTGACCCCAATGAAGGCATAATAGTCCTTGCCGCAACAAACAGGCCTGATGTGCTGGACCCTGCGCTCCTTAGACCCGGGCGTTTTGACAGACAGGTTGTTGTACCGCAGCCTGACGTAAGGGGCAGGCATGAGATTGTAAAGGTTCATGCAAAGAAAATTCCTCTTGCCGACAATGTAAACCTTGAGGTTCTTGCGAGGGGAACGCCCGGATTCTCAGGCGCAGACCTTGCAAATCTGGTTAATGAAGCGGCGCTTCTGGCTGCGCGGCAGTCCAAGAGCAAGGTGGAAATGAAGGACTTTGAAAACGCAAAGGACAAAGTCATGATGGGAGCCGAGAGAAAGAGCATGATACTGTCTGAGACGGAAAAACGCAATACGGCATATCATGAGGCAGGGCATACCCTTATTGCCAAACTGACAACAGGCACAGACCCTATTCACAAGGTGAGCATAATACCGAGGGGCATGGCGCTCGGCGTTACGCAGCAGCTCCCGATTGACGACAGGTACACATATCCCAAAGAATATCTCTTAAAGGCGCTTTCAGTGCTTCTCGGCGGAAGGGCGGCAGAGGAAATTGCGCTCGGCTACATGACGACCGGCGCAGGAAATGACCTTGAAAGGGCTACTAATCTGGCAAGGAAGATGGTCACTGAATGGGGCATGAGCGATAAATTAGGACCGTTAACATTCGGCAAAAAGGAGGAGCAGATATTCCTCGGAAGGGAAATTGCAAGGCACAAGGATTATTCTGAAAAAACAGCCGAGGATATTGACGAGGAGGTAAAGAGGATTGTTATAGAGCAGTATGAGTATTCAAAAAATCTCCTGTCAGGAAACAGCGCGCTTCTTGAAAAAATTTCCCATGCACTGCTTGAAAAAGAGACCCTTGACGGAGCGGAGATAGACGGGATAATCCATAGCCCTGACGCAGGGGCTGAAACCGATACAAACGCCGTGCAGAAGACAGTAGTATAACCCCATTAAAGTCAAAAGTTAATCTTAAATTTGTAATGCAATAAAAATCTAAGCCATGAAACTCATCTGGAGAAACTACAAATTTGATTTTACTAAGCGCACGTATGTCATGGGCATTCTCAATGTCACGCCTGATTCGTTTTCCGACGGCGGGTTGTATTTTGACAAGGCAAAAGCAATTGAGCAGGCTTTAAAGATGGAAGAGGAAGGGGCTGATATTATAGATGTTGGAGGCGAATCTACAAGACCGGGCGCTGAAAAGATTTCCGCAAAAGAAGAAATAAAACGCGTGGTCCCTGTGATTGAGGCGATTACAAAAAAAATCAAAATACCTGTCTCAATTGATACCTATAAATCAGAGGTTGCAAAGGCGGCGCTTTTTGCGGGCGCATCTATGGTCAATGACATAAGCGGGTTAAGGTTTGACCGCAAAATGCCTTCAGTCATTGCCAAGAATAAAGTCCCTGTCTGCATAATGCACATCAAAGGCACGCCCCTCAATATGCAGAAGAATCCAACGTATACTTCCTTCATCCCTGAAATAGTTGATTACCTGCATGAGGGGATTGAGATTGCAAGGAGCGCTGGAATTGCTGATGACAAAATTATCATTGACCCGGGCATTGGCTTTGGCAAGACTGTGGAGCATAATCTTGAAATCATAAGAAGGCTGAATGAATTTTCAGGTTTTGAAAAACCGATTCTTTTAGGCCCCTCAAGAAAATCTTTTATCGGCAGTCTGCTCGGCGGTTTGCCCGCAGATGAAAGGCTTGAGGGCACTGCGTCGGCAACTGCCATAGGCATTTTTAACGGCGCAAACATAATCAGGGTTCATGACGTAAAGGCTATGGTCCGGGTTGCAAGGATTGCGGATGCTATTAAGACAGGGTTCGAGGGGTCAAGGATTCAAGGGGTCAAGTGAAGGTAAAAAAACCTGTCATCCTCCGGCTTGACCGGAGGATCCAGTTTTTTAAAAGGTTCTGGATTCCCCGATCAAGTCGGGGAATGACGTTTATTTATGATATCATTTACATGTTTTGTAAGCACTATTAGCGACTACTGCATTTAAGTATTATCAGGTTTCTCTCGTCTCCGGCAAGCGGGAGTTTCAGTTTCAGGATTTTTTGAACTGACTCAATACCTTTTATTTCTTCTGATGCTCCCGGTCCCTTGCTTAACACAAGCCTGCCGTTGTCTTTGACATAAGGACAAGCTGTTTTAAGGAAGTCAGCAGCTTTGAATGTCGCCCTTGAGACAATTATATCAAAGGCTTTCCCGTATTCTGCGCCTAAATTTTCAAGCCTCTGTTCAAGAACGCTGATGTTTTCTAACTTGAGCAGTCTGATTATGTGCCTGAGAAAGGCGGTTTTTTTTCTGGAGGATTCAATCAGCGTAATTTTTATCTCTGGGCGGATAATCTTAATTGGTATTCCAGGAAAACCTGCGCCGCTTCCGGCGTCAGCTACGCTGAGTTCGGAGTTCAGAGTTCGGAGTTCGGAGAATGCTTTTAAATAAAGCAGGGAGTCAAGGAAGTGTTTGATGATGATGTCGTCATCGGTTTTTAAGGCGGTGAGATTATATGCCTTGTTCCATTTTTTTAATTCGGAAAGCAGGGTCATGAAGGCGTTTATCTGCCTGTCAGCGCATGATAACCCTAATTCGCTTAAACCTTTTTTAAGAAGTTCCTCAGGAGTCATGGCAAAGATTGTTCAAACTTGTTCAATATTGAACTATTTTAAACAACATTAAACAAATTTGAACTATATTTTTATAGCTTTATCAAAAGCCACTGTTTGTCTTTCAGATGCACGAGGCTGTATTTGCCTTTGAGGCGATTGCCTTTCAGTTCAAAGACAATAGTCTTTTCCGATTCAGACTCTAATGTATAGGTTCCCTTATCCCAGATTTTCACTGTGCCTGCTCCATAAAGTCCTTCGGGGATGGTCCCTTCAAAGTCTATGTAGCTGAGCTCGTGGTCTTCCACCTGAATTGCAAGCCGTTTAATTCCTTTTTCTTCAGGACAGCCTTTTGGCACAGCCCAGCTCTTAAGGACTCCTTCTTTTTCAAGCCTGAAGTCCCAGTGCAGATGACTTGCGTGATGTTCCTGAACGACAAAACGGTTCATTGTCTATTTATACTATATATTATGAAACATGGTCGGAAAAAAAGCTTTAGAGCAACACATCAGACAGACAATTATTTTCAGTAAGAAGTTATAATTTATCAGGCAAATAGTATGGCAAAATAATTGTCTCTCAAAGAACTCTGTTGCGTTCTAAAGATTTTTTTATGACTG
>JACRGX010000078.1 GCA_016212185.1 Nitrospirota bacterium | reverse complement strand
TTCATACAGGCCTCCTCCTTTTAAATGTTTTTTTAGATATAACATCATACTGCATTGCAGTATGATGTTGGAGGCCTTAATTAGTATCCAAACGCTGGAGTCAATGCGAGGCACAGGACGCTTTTTCGGCTGTGCAGTGTGATGAGGTTTTTGAAATGTTCTTTAAAATAGGGACAGCGCCTATTTTTATTGACATAAAGAGTCAAGTTAGTTATTCTTAAATCCATGCCGAGAATAGCACGCGCCGTAGCAGTTAATTATCCACACCATATCACCCAACGCGGTAATTACCGTCAATCTGTTTTTGAGCACAGGGATGATTTTGTGCGGTATTTGTACTGGCTCAAAATTTATACTGAAAAATACTCAGTAAAAATCTGGGCATATTGCCTCATGAATAATCATGTGCATTTCATAGCAGTGCCAATGAAGCCGGATTCTCTTGCAAAGACATTCAATACCCTCCATATGAGATATTCTCAGCATATCAATATGAGAAATAAAACAACCGGTCATCTCTGGCAGGGGCGCTTTTTTTCATGCGCGCTTGATGAAAGACATCTTTATGCAGGCGTACGGTATGTTGAAAATAATCCCGTCAGGGCTCTAATTACAAAACAGGCAGAGGAATATCAGTGGTCCAGCGCACTTAGTCACATAAAAAAGATTTCTGATTCGTTCCTCTCTGAGGGCTGTTATCTTACCGATGAAATTAAAGACTGGTCAAAGTATTTAAGAGAGAAGGAAGAAGCATCTTTAATTAAGGATATTCGGAAGAATACTAAAACTGGCCGCCCATGCGGAGACGATAAATTTTTACTAAAGGTAGAAGACATAACAGGGAGGCGTTTAGCTCCACTACCTTGGGGAAGGCCCCGGAAGCAGGAAAATAAATAGGCGCTGTCCCTATTTTATGTAAACTTTTTTGTTTTTTAGTGCGCCTCGGCCCAGTTTTTGCCTATCCCGATGTCAACTTTAACCGGAACGTCGAGCCTTACTGCGTTTTCCATTTCCTCTTTTACAAGCGCCTGTACCCTCTCCTTCTCTTCTGCCGGAACCTCAAATAAAAGTTCGTCATGCACCTGAAGAAGCATTTTTGTTTTCAGTCCTTCTTTCTTAAGTCTCTTCCAAATATTTATCATTGACAGCTTGATGATGTCTGCCGCAGAGCCCTGCACCGGCGTATTTATCGCAAATCTCTCTCCGAGCTGTCTTGTGTTTTTATTTGCGCTTCTGATCTCGGGAATCTGCCTTTTACGCTTGAATATGGTCTTCACACTGCCGGTTTCCTCCGCCTCGGTGATTTTTGCTTCAAGATATTTTTTAACTCCGCCGTGCCTTGTAAAATATGTATCAATATAAACCTTTGCCTCATCAGGGCGGATGCCGAGCTCCCGGCTTAATCCAAAGGGGCTCATGCCGTAGACTATTCCGAAATTAACAACCTTGGCCCTGCGTCTTATTTCAGGAGTTACGCCTTCAGGCGCAATGCCGAATAATTCACATGCAGTCCTCATATGGATATCCCCGTCATTTTTAAACACCTCCATCATTCCTTCATCCCGGCTTAAATGTGCAAGTATGCGGAGCTCTATCTGGGAATAATCGGATGACAGAAGCTGTTTCCCACCCTCTGCTATGAACGCTGCTCTTATCCGCCTTCCCCACTCTCCCCTCACCGGGATGTTCTGGAGATTGGGATTTGAACTGCTGAGCCTTCCGGTTGCAGTAATAGTCTGGTTGAAAGTTGTATGTACTCTGCCTGTTGCAGGATTGACAATCACCGGCAGGGCGTCCACATATGTGCCCTTAAGCTTGGACAAGGACCTATGCTCAAGTATTTCCTGAGGCAGTTCATGCTCAAGCGCAAGCTCCTCAAGCACATCAACATCAGTTGAAAATCCGGTCTTGGTTTTTTTTATTGTCCTCAGCCCTAACTTTTCAAACAGTATCTCCTGAAGCTGTTTGGGCGAATTGATATTAAATTCCCCGCCCGCAAGGAAGAATATCCTCTTTTCAATACCTGCAATATCCCTCTCAAGCTCTTTTGAAAAATCATTCATCAATGCCGCATCAATCTTTATGCCTGCTGTTTCCATGTCCGCAAGCACCTCTATCAGCGGCATCTCAACGCCGTAAAATAATTCCGAAAGCCCCTCTTTTTCTATCTCAGGGGCAAGCAGATTTTTCAGCCTCAGGGTCGCCGCGGCACCGCCTCCTGAATATCTTGCCGCATCCTCAACAGAGACCTCACGGAAGTTTTTTTTGCCCTTTTCAGTGATATCATTATAGGAAAGTTTTTTATACCCGAGATATGACATGGTCAGGTCTTCAATATCGTGATTTGTCTTATTGGGATTAAGCAGGTAAGAAGCAAGCATCGTGTCAAATGCAAGGCCTTTCAAATCTATCTTTTCATTTCTTAAAACAATGAGGTCGTATTTTATGTTGTGTCCTGTTTTTTTAATCTCCGGATTCTCAAGTATCATCCTTAATTCAGCAAGGGTTTTCATTTTAGGCATCTGCCGCGGCGTCCCTAAATATGAATGTGCAAGGGGCAGGTAATAAGCCGTGTCTGTATTTATTGAAAAAGACATTCCAACAAGTTCAGCCTGCACCGGGGATATGCTTGTGGTCTCGGTATCAAGGATTATTTCAGGCTGCTGTTTAATTGTATTTATAAATTTCGCTAAATCCTCTTCTTTTAAGACGGTCACATCTGTTTCGGTAAAAGCCTCTCCTGCAGGAATAAGCTTAAGCAGGCTGCCGAACTCAAAATCCTTGAAAAATCTAAGCAGGCGTGTCCAGTCAGGTTCCTTCAATTTCAGCTCCGGCATTGATACGGACACAGGAACATCAGAGTCAATCTTTGCAAGGGTGCGGCTGAGCTTTATGTCCTCCATATGTTTGGAAATCAGTTCCCTGAGCTCGGTTCTCTTAATCTTTGAATAATTCTGCATGAGTCCGTCAAGGGTTCCAAATTCCTTGATAAGCCCGACTGCGGTTTTTTCCCCGATGCCGGGCACTCCCGGAATATTATCAGCCTTGTCGCCTGTCAGCGCCATGATCTCGGGAAGCCTCTCAGGCTCAACCTTAAATCGTTCAATAACATCCTTTTCCTCTGTTATTTTATCTTTCATTGTATCGTAGGTCTTAATTCTGCGACTTAATATCTGGTTGATATCTTTATCCGAAGTCACGATGTAAACGTCAATTTCTTCATTCTCCGCCTCTGCCCTTTTTGCAATAGTTGCGATTATGTCATCAGCCTCATAGCCCTCCATTTGAAGCATGGGGATATTAAATGCGCTGATTATTCCCTTAATGTACGGTATCTGCACCTGCAGTTCTTCGGGCATCTTGGGCCTGTGGGCTTTGTACTCAACATACATCTTGTGCCTTACAGTCGGCGCAGGCGTGTCAAAAACAACGCTGATGTAATCAGGTTTTTTTTCGCGCAGGATTTTTAAAAGCATGTTGATAAAGCCGTAAATTGCATTCGTAGGAAAGCCCTTTGAATTAGTCAGCCCTTTTATTGCGTAAAAGGCCCGGTAGAAATGGGAATTGCCGTCTATGAGATAAAGGGTAGGCATATTATTTAAGTGTCAAAGTATCAGAGTGTCAGAGTATTAAAGTGTCAGAGCAAAGGTAGTCATTCAGTCTAAGCATGCTTTTTCTGACATCTTCTATAGTATGCGATTCAATGGTATAAATACATTCTCTTCCGGAAAGCCCTTCAAATAAAAGTTCAAAGTCAAAGGTGCCGTCCCCGATCGCATGGTGCAAATCCGCTGTCCTGTCATTGTCATGCAGATGCAGTTCAATGATGTAAGGCTTCAGCGCGGAAATCCACTCCTGCAAAGGCGTCTCTGAAAAAAGATTAAAATGCCCTGCGTCAAAGCAGATACCGAAATTGCCGGAATTCATCTCTTCCATCAGAAGCCTCAGGCTTGACGGCTCCTTCTCAAAAATATTTTCTATCGCTATTTTAATTCCTGCGTCTGACGCCATCTTGTTGACAACCCCCCATGTAATAAGGCTCCCTTCAAGCCATATATCCACCCTGCTGTCGTATTTCCATTTGTCATAGCCTGAATGAAAGACAACCGCCCTGGGCTTTAAGATTTCAGAGAATCGGATGATGTCCGTGAATCTTCTGATTGTCACATCCCTGACTTTTGAATCAACCGCCCCGGGAGACAGGTCCATAAACGGCGCATGAATGGTGAGTTCGGGATTGTAGTCAAGTTTTTGCTTCAGCCTTCTGATGGCGGATTCATCTAAATCATCAAAGCGTCTTGAACCAAAATAGATTTCAAGGTTCAGTTTTTCCTCTTTGATGAACTCAAGGTAGTTGTCTATGCTGTCGTAAGGGACGTGGACATGGGGCTTTACCGCTCTATGAGTCATTGACTATGCTTTAAGCGCCTCTTCTTTCTTACAGCCGGCTCCGGGGCATGAGGCTCCGGTCTTTGTTTCTTTCGCGGGACATGACGTCTTACACTCCTCAAAGGCTTTTTTCCTGTCGGCAGACGGGTAGTCTGTCGCATACCAGCCCGAGCCCTTAAGGACAAATGAGGTTGCGGTAATAAGCCTCTTCAGGCTTCCTCCGCATTTCCCACACTCTGAAAGAGCGGGGTCTGACATTTTCTGCGTGACTTCCAAACGGCCGCCGCATTTTCTGCATTCATATTCATAAACAGGCATCTCAAAAACCTCCGGATGTGTTGTGTCAGGTATTTGAATTTAAATAGTAATTGTAGCATATTAATGTTATCTATAACAAGACGAAAATGCCTCGTATTTGAAAAAATTTGACACATAGAGGCAGACACCTTTATTATTAACTATAATATAAGAAATGGGGATTAAAATTGCTTTAACCCTTACAGTTTTATTATTTGCCCTGCCCTCCGGTATATCTGCCTTCTGCTATGAAGAGGCAGGAGACATTTACGGCATAAACCCCGATCTCCTCCGTACAATCAGCAAGACCGAGTCCAACTTAAACCCACTGGCGGTAAACATAAACGCCGACGGCTCTCAGGATCTCGGCTTGATGCAGATAAACTCCTCATGGATTAAAAGCATGCGCCTTGACTCAGGCCTGCTTTTGTCTGACCCGTGCTACAACCTTAAAACAGGCGCAAATATCCTGAATAAATGTTTTGACAGATATGGATATACATGGGAGGCAATCGGCTGTTATAATGCAGTAAGCCTGCATAAGAAGGTGAAATATTCATGGAAGATTTATAATATCCTAAAAGCTGAAGGCTCAAAGATGAAAAACAAGAAACAGAACCCTGAACTAAAGATACAGCCTAAAAGTCCTGACTCATCATTTTTCTTCAGCGTAAGGGACAAATCAGAGGCAGATATGGAGATACGGTGAGCCTGCTTGCCGACTTGCTTTCAAAGGTCAAACAACAGCAGACTAAACGGGAAATTACGCCTAATCTTAAGGACATCATTGCAAAGGAATCTGCCCACAAAAAAAAGATTGTTTTGTATTCAGCGCTGTTTGGCGCAGTTGTAATCTCCGGCATATTAGCGGTATATCTTTTGCAGTCCATTGTTGCACCTTCCGTTAAAAAAACCATTTCGGTGCAGAAATCCCAACGCATAACAGCACAAGTTCCTAAACCGGTTCAGCCTCAAACAACTGCCGAAGCTCCTGAAAGCAGGCCTGAGACAAAAGCCGAAAAAGAGATAGAGAAAAACATTACCGAAACAGAAAAAACTGCAAAGGGAAAAAGCGGCGCAATAGTGGAAAAACCTGAAAAAACAGAAAGCCGTGTGACTGCCCGAATTGCGAAAAAAGAAAAACCCTCTCCTGCGCCGGCAGTAAAACCCAAGCCTGCCGTCCAGCCGCAGGCAGCGCGCTCTGAAGACAGCGCTGTAGAAAAATCCGTAAGTCTGCCTCAAAAAAATGCCTTTCTTTATATTGCCAAAGATTATGAAAGCAGGAAAGATTATCCAAAGGCGCTTGCCTACTACAAAAAAATACTGGAAACGGACAGGAACAACTTCGGAGTGATAAATAATACAGCTTATATTTTGCTGAACATGGGGCTGGTCCACGAGTCAATAAAATATTCACAGATGGCGCTTGAGTTAAAGAAAGACTATGTCCCTGCCCTTATTAACATTGGAGTTGCATATGCAAGGGTTGACAACATCACTGCCGCAGAAACCAGTCTTAACAAGGCTTTGACAATAGAGCCTGACAACCAGACAGCATCTATGAACCTTGCAGTGCTTTATGAAAAACAAGGGGAGTATCAGAAGGCTTTTGAATATTATTCCAAGCTGGCACGCATGGGAAATGCAAACGGCTTTTTGGGCATTGCAAGGATATATGAAAAACAGGATAAAACAGAAGAGGCGCTGAAAACATATAAAAACATTTCCTCTTTCAGTTCTGTAGATGCCGATACGAAAAAAATGGTGGGGCAAAGAATAGAACTGCTGAGTGAGAAGTTAAAGAGCAGAAAATAAGCTTTTTTGTGATACACTTACATAAAGGAGCGCTCTGCTGAAATGCTTAAATTTAAATCCCTTATCGGAAAATTAATCTTTATAAACCTTGTATTCCTCACTTTCATAACCATTTTTGTATATACGAGTTTCAGCTTTACACAGCACATGAAAGGCGAAGCCTCAAGAATAAATTTTGTAGGACAGATACGATATCATATTTACCAACTTGCATTGTTAGCCGATGAATCCGTAGAACAACTGCACCCAAAAACCAGCCGGCAAAGAGAGTCCCCGTTGATTGAATTCAGGCACAAGATTAATGATGTTGACAATTTAATAACAGATTTAAGGAACGGCAACAGAAAATTCAACATCAATCCCATCGGACACCACTCCGAAGCTTCATTAGTCCTTTTTAATGATATTGCCAATGACTGGACTGCTATCTGCAAACCCATTCTTCTGAAAGTGCTTGAGATTCAACCGGATGTTCCAAAGAAAGAAGCTGAACAACTGCTTGAGTCCTACAAATCCAGGGTTGCCCCATATGTAGATAAGGTAGACAGGCTCGTAGAATCCCTTGACATGCATTATGAAAAAGAAATTAGGGATTTTGAAAATTTAGAGTTTTTTATCATCGGATTTTTTATGTTGACTGTCATCCCTGTCATTATTTTTATACGACAGACTATTGTGATGCCGATAAAGCAGCTCCGAGACAAAGCATTAGAGATTGAAAAAGGTGATTTTGATGTCAGGGCTGAAATAAAAACGAGCGATGAGATAGGAGAGCTTTGCAATACATTCAACCACATGGCTCAGGTCCTTAACGAATCTTTTGATGAAAAAATTAAAAACCTTAAAAACATCTCCGCCCTTCATGAGATTTCAAAAAACATCATGAGCGAACTTGACGTGAATGCACTTCTGAAAAAAATAGTGGATAATGCCCACCAGTTAGTAGGTTGCCAATATGCTGCAATGGGAATTTTAGGTGAGAAAGAGGGATATGAATATTTTATTGTTTCAGGCATAGACGAAAAAATGGTTGAAGACTTGCTAAGAAAATATGGCCTTCCTCATAGAGGGCTACTGGGCTATCTTGTAAAAGAGGGTAAGCCAATCCGTATTGATGATATATCAAAACACCCTGAATCTGTTGGATTTCCCGAAGGACATCCTGCAATGAAGACATTTCTTGGTGTGCCTGTTGTCCTTCAGAAAAGGGTTATCGGCAGGCTTTATCTTACAGAAAAATTTAAAGGGAAAACATTTACTCAGGAGGATGAAAATCTTGCAATGTCTTTTGCAAATATTGTTGCATTAGCTATAAACAATGCCAGCCTCTTAAATAATGTACGCCTCAGAAAAGAGGAACTTGATGTGCTGAATAAGATTGCTGATGCCTCAAGCAAACTACTTGCACTTGAAGATTTGCTAAATACAGTCCTGAGTGAAATATTAAATCTTAAAACCCTGAGCCTGGAAAAAAAGGGAGCAATATTCCTTTCTGATGAAAAGACAAAGGAATTAAGGCTTGTTACATCATTTAATTTTCCGGATGAACAAAAGACTGGATGTGCAATCGTGCCTTATGGAGAATGCCTCTGCGGGGCTACTGCAGAAAAGGCAGAAGTCCTGTTATCCGAAAGCAATGTCAGGGATGAAAGGCATACAAAGAGATACGCCGGCGCAAAAGAGCACGGACACATAATCCTCCCGCTTAAATCAGGGGGTAAATTGTTAGGAGTACTGTGCCTCTATTTAGCAGTAGGAGTAAAGCTGTCTGATAAGGAAATTGCGCTGTATAAATCTATCACTGATATTATTTCTGTCTCTATTGAGAACGCAAGGCTTTATGAAGGGCTTGAGCAGACGGTCAAGGAAAGGACAGCAGAACTTGAACAATATGGATTCAGGCTCCATAAACTCACAGAGCTAAGTTTTGCTGCAATAGCTAATACAAAAGAATTTGCAAATCTGATTCTCAGCGAGATTGCTGAAATGCTTGATGTAGATTTAGCTGGAGTTGGGATGGTTACTAAAAGTGAATGGATAGCATATGCAGTTGCAGACAGCAAAAATACTGGCGTTAAAGAGGGGATGCCTTTCCCACTTGCCGAGGTGTATTGCGGAATTGTATGCGAGACAAAAAAACCACTTGTTATTAATGATGCCTCTGTATCAGAAGAATTCAAAAATCACCCTAATTTACTTAAATATGGAGTAGTATCATATCTTGGGGTACCTGTTTTTATTGGAAATGAATTATTTGGTGTGTTATTTACATCAAGCAAGTCACCTCATATTTATACGGAATATGACCTTATACTTCATCAGCTTCTGAGCAAACGGCTTGAAATGGAACTTGTCAGAGAAAAATACGAAAACGATTTGCGCATCTCAAAAGAACTGGCAGAGGCTGCCAATAGGGCAAAATCGGACTTCCTTGCAAATATGAGCCACGAATTAAGGACTCCCCTTAATTCAATTATCGGGTTTTCACAAATAATGATTGACGGGATGGCAGGCGCCGTGACAAGTGAGCAGAAGGAATATTTGTCAGATGTTTATGAAAGCGGCACACACCTGCTGTCGCTGATAAACGACATCCTTGATTTATCAAAAGTTGAGGCAGGGAAAATGGAGCTTGAACTTTCCGATTTTGATGTGAAAGAACTTATTGACAGCAGCGCAGCTATGTTTAAAGAAAAAACATTAAAGCACAGAATAGATTTTAAAACTGATGTTGAAGAAAGCATTGGCAGTATTACAGCAGACGAAAGAAAAATCAAACAGGTGCTGTTTAACCTTCTGAGCAATGCATTTAAATTTACGCCTGACAAAGGAATAATTACAGTTCAGGCACGGAAGACAGACAGTAATTTTATAGAGATTTCTGTCATTGACACAGGCATCGGCATCTCACTTGAAGACCAGACAAAGCTGTTTCAGCCGTTCCATCAGCTTGAGTCCCCGTTATCAAAGAAACACGCCGGCACCGGGCTCGGTCTTCATCTGTGTAAACAATTTGTAAAATCTCACGGCGGGACCCTTTGGTTGGAAAGTGAACCGGGCAAAGGAAGCAGGTTTACATTTACAGTCCCGCAAAAGACCGCACAGCATGTTGAGCAAATTATTGACCCTTTGACAAAAGTCCTTACCTGGAAACACTTTATGATACACATTGAAAGATTCTTTTCATTTTATAAGAGGACTCACCGCAAGTTTGCATTGATGAGATTAAAATTTCCGGAAATGACAAAACCTGAAAATTATATCTTTATTGTTAAAATATTAAGGGACCACTTAAGAAAGCACGAAATCCTAACATATCATGAAGACTTAAATTGCTATTGCGCCATTTTACTTGATGTGGACCGGGAAACGACAGATGAAGCCGCCTCAAGAATAGACATGGCATTAAAAGAAAATGGTCATCCTGCTGTTATAAAGACCGTGATTTATATGGAGGATGGAGAAACTATTGAAGAGTTGTTAAAAGCATTAAGCATATAACATAAGGTGCTGATATGACTAACGCGGACATAAACAAAAAAACAGTGCTCATTGCAGATGATGACGCAAAGAATCGCAAGCTTTTCAAGGTTGCACTCCGGGATTCAGGCTGTGAAATAGTTGAGGCTGAAGACGGCGAACAATGCGTTAAGCTTACAAAAGAAAAACTCCCTGACTTGATTCTTATGGATATACAGATGCCTGTAATGGACGGCATCACAGCGCTTAAAACACTCATCGCCGACCCTGCCACCTCAAAAATACCCGTAATCGCAGTTACCTCTTATGCAATGAAAGGGGACCGGGAACGCTTTCTCGCTGAGGGTTTCGTTGATTACATACCAAAGCCGATAGATGTTAATAAGTTTAAAGAAGTGATTGGCAAATACATTTAGTAAAGCACCCTGCGGCAGAGACCGCAGGGCGTCCATTATTTGAATGTTTATTTTCTGGTGTCATTCCCGCAAGCCCCGAACAAGTCGGGACAGGCTCCGCGCGTCGGGAATCCTTCCGGAAAGATTCCGGACAAGCCGGAATGACAGAAATTTGGAACTGTGGCAGAGACCGCAGGGTATAATTAGAATGAAAAAGATAATTCTAACACTACAGACTTCTATTAAAAAACGGTTTGTTATAGGCATAAGTATAATGCTGCTGCCCATGGCTGTGCTTGCTTCAGCCGGTTATATCCTTTTTGAGAATGTAATTCATTCTTTTGAAGAAGCTAAGACAGAGGCTGTTAATGAGATAAATTCAATTGCAATCTTACAAAAACTCATACTCAAAGCCGCTATGCCTGCCAATGATTACCTGATACATGGCGAAACCGGGGAGCGGCAGACATTCAACAGCATCAGCAAGGAGGTAGATGAGGCGTTTTCAACTGCCCTCAGTATGCCTTTTGGATTAAAGGAAGAGAGATCATTAGTTATGTCGGCCCAAAAAGAATGGTGGACTGCTAAGGCTATGAGCGAGAGGCTTCTGACTTTCCACAATCCGGTTGGTAATGTGGCTGCATCCAAAGATATGAAACTTCTTGACAACCGCACATATCAGATAGCAGATCATCTTGAAAAGGCAACTAAGCTTGCTCACGATGAACTGTACAAGGAAATATCTCGTGCATATGCTTTAAAAAACAGGGTGTCGCTGCTTATTGCTGTTATTTTAGTCCTGGGACTTGCAGCCTCTGTCATAATTGCTATTGCATTATCCCGTTCCATTCTTAATCCGATACGGGCTTTAGAGGAGGGGGCAAATCAGTTTGCGGCAGGTAATCTTTCGTCACGTATTGCCTTATTGACAAAGGATGAACTCGGGCATCTGGCGAAAACTTTTAATATCATGGCTGGACAAATAGAAAGGCATGAAAAAATACTTGAGGATTTGTCAATTCATGACGGACTTACAGAGCTTTTTAATAAACGGGAATTTATGAGGCGTATAATTGATGAAATAGCACGCTCTAAAAGATATAAAAGTGTTTTCTCTCTAATAATGATAGATATAGACTATTTTAAGGCTGTTAACGACACTTATGGTCACCAGGCCGGCGATGAAGTCCTGAAAGCCATATCTGCAATATTGAAGAGAGGAATCCGCACGGTTGACTTTGCAGCCCGTTATGGCGGAGAAGAAATAGCTGTTATACTGCCATACATTAATAGTGAGGGAGCCTATGAGGCGGCTGAACGGCTTAGAAAGGATATAGAGGCTTTTACGATACCCGTCTCAAAGGAAAAAGCAATACAGGTTACAGTGAGTATGGGGTTGGCTGTCTTTCCTGACAATGCCGATACAGATGAAAAACTTGTTACTGCCGCAGATAAGGCCCTTTACGCTGCCAAACATGCAGGACGCAATCAGGTGCAGATATTTAAAGGTTTAACATAAAATTACTGAATAGATAGAGGAGATAGAGATGTCTGACAAAAAACCTAAAATCCTCATAGTTGATGATGAAGAGAAGAACATAAGGCTCATGATCGCCATACTTAAAAATTACGGCTATGACTATGAAACTGCCAAAAACGGTATTGAGGCGCTGGAAAAAGTAAAAACATTCTCCCCTGATTTAATCTTTCTTGATATTATGATGCCTGAGATGGACGGTTACGAGGCATGTAAAAAGCTGAAGGAAAATCCTGAAACACAGCATATCCCTGTTGTAATGGTAACGGCGCTTACAGAAAGAGAATTACGGATTAAAGGGCTTGAAGTCGGTGCGAATGACTTTCTTGCTAAACCTGTTGACCACGCAGAGCTAATGGTGAGGACAAAAAATCTTTTGATGGTAAAAGAGTTTGAAGACTTCTTACAGAATCATAACAAGATACTTGAAGAACAGGTAGCAGAAAGGACAGAGGAGTTGAGAGAAACTCTCAAGAAACTTGACATTGCCTATAAAAGTGTTAAAGCAGGCTACATTGATACAATACGCAGGCTTACTGTCGTTGCGGAGTATAAAGATGAGGAAACAGCATTTCACATCAAGAGAGTCAGTTACTATTGTTCGCTCATCGCACGGCATTTCGCCTGGCAGGAGAAGGATATAGAAGGTATTTTTTATGCGTCTCCCATGCATGATATCGGCAAAGTAGGCATCCCGGCGGACATCCTTCTTAAACCTGCTAAATTAAACCCTGAGGAATTTGCGCTCATGAAGACCCATACAACAATAGGCGCCAACATCCTTCGCGGCTCTATTTCAGAATTTCTGCTGATAGCGGAAAAAATTGCCCTGACCCATCATGAGAGATGGGACGGCAGCGGTTATCCGAAAGGTCTCAAGGGTGATGAAATCCCGATAGAGGGGCGGATAATGAACATCGTTGACCAATATGATGCTTTAAGAAGCGTGCGCCCGTATAAACCGGCTTTTGACCATGAGAAAGTTATAAAAATAATAACAGAGGGCGACGGAAGGACCATGCCGGAGCATTTTGACCCTCAAATGCTTCAGGCCTTTAAAAAATTGTCTGATGAATTTAATAAGATTTTTGAGACCTATCGGGAACCATAAGAAGATAGTAGTGTCCAGTAAAATAATTCTTCAATTTCAATTAGTTGTCATTCCCGCGCAGGCGGGAATCCAGACATCGGAATTAGATTCCCATTTTCATGGGAAACCCTGGATTCCTGCTTTCGCAGGAATGACAGAAAACGGCTTTTTTACTTTACTTATAAGAGTCATGAGCTTTAAAATTTTAACCGGACAGTACTAATAAGAAGCAGGAAATTAAGAAGTGAAAAATAATAAAAACGAAAACAAAGAGACCATAGGTATTTTCCTCTTAAATCTCGGCGGACCTGATTCTTTAAAAGCCATAAGACCTTTTCTTTACAATCTCTTTTCCGACAGGGAGATTATTAAGTTCGGTCCATCCCTCCTCCAGAAACCTATTGCATTATTAATATCAAGCCTCCGTGCAAAAAAGACAGCGGAAATGTACAGCCTCATCGGAGGCAAATCGCCGATACTTGATATAACTGCGGCGCAGGCACAGGCGCTTGAAAAAGCGCTGAATGATTCATCCCTCAATCTTCAACCTTCATCCTTGTCTTTCAAAGTCTACACCGGCATGCGGTACTGGCATCCGTTTATTAAAGATACAATTGAGAAAATTTTACAGGACGGCATCAAACATCTTATCGTGCTTAGCCTTTATCCACATTATTCAAAGGCAACAACAGGCTCTGCAATTGCAGAACTTAAAAGGACAATTGCAAAAGTTTACACCCCCACCCGCCCCTCCCCCGTCCCGAAGCGGGTCTCCGCGAAGGGTCGCTCCGACAAGGGGGAGGGTAAAGGGGGGAGTGCCATAGATATACAATACATTGAGCAATGGTATGACTTTCCCCCGTACATTGATGCGCTTGCAGGGCTTGTCGCAGAAGGAATATCTGAATTTAGGGAAAGTGGTTTTGACATCCTTTACAGCGCACACAGCCTGCCTGAAAGTTTTATTCAGGAAGGAGACCCTTACCTTGAGCATATTAAAAAAACAATTACCCTGCTGAATGAAAGGCTTTCCAGTAATCCCTACCACATCACGAATTTCAGATGGCAGCTTTCATTTCAAAGCAAGAGCGGACCGGTCAAATGGTTGAGTCCGGCGACAGAGGAAGTTATAATAGAAAAGGCAAATGCAGGCATAAAAAATTTATTTGTCGTGCCGATAAGCTTTGTATCAGACCATATTGAGACGCTGTATGAAATAGATATTCTCTATAAAGAACTTGCCGTGAGGCACGGCATAAATCTTAAGAGGTGCCGGTCTTTGAATGCATCTGAAGGATTTATAAATGCACTTAAAGAGCTTGTGCTGACAAAAATAAATCAAACAGTAAATCTCCCCTCCCTTGACGGGAGGGGATAAAGGGGAGGGTGAAAATACCATATTATCACCCC
>JACRGX010000077.1 GCA_016212185.1 Nitrospirota bacterium | reverse complement strand
TTCTCAAATTTAAACATTTCCCCTCCCCGGATATTTGTTTTTGTATAACCAATAGGACGTAGTATAAAACTATACGATTTTAAAATAAAATTTACAATAAAAATTTGCTTGCCTTTTGCCCGATTATGTGATAGTTTTTAAAGAGGAAATGTTTTTTTGACTGTTGTTTTCCACAAAAACCTTATTTATCAAAAAGGAGGAGGAAGGAAAATGAAGTTAAGTCATTTAGTATCAATTGTTCTTACGGTGTTATTATTAATCAGCTTTTCTGCTGTCAGGGGATCTGCTGCAGTTACCCGTCTCTATGTGGTCAATAACCTTGATAACACCGTATCGGTGATTGACACAACGACAAATACAGTTATAACCACGATAAAAGTTGGTGCATCACCTACCGGGATAGCATATAACCCTGCCAACAAAAAGGTTTATGTAGTTAACAGAGGAGATAACACCGTCTCAATAATAGATACCGTAAACCATCTTGTTACAGGTACAATATTATCAGTCGGCCCATATCCTTGGTATGTGGCAGTTGATCCTACCACGCATAACATTGACCTTAATCAGTGGGTCAAAGGCCTTCCGGTTAACTTTGTTTATGTAACCAGCCCTGTAAGTAATAATGTTGATATTATTATTTCTACATTTGACGGGCTTCTCAACCTGCCGGGAGGCAACATTCATACTGACGTACCGCCCGGCATAGGCGTCTTTAATATAGCGTTGGACATTGCCAGTCAAAAGGCATATGCAGTCAATTGTCACAATGCTACGCTTTCAATCCTTGACCTGCAGACCAAAAAGATGGCGGCGACAGTAGAAAATCTGGAAAATACTGACAGTTTTGTCGGTGTAGGCTTAGATACCGGTCTCAATAAGGTATATGCTGTAGGTGATAAAATTGATGTGATGCCGGTAATTGATGTAAATGCCAAAAAAGTAGTCGCAAAAATAAAGGTAGGCACTTCGCCGTATAATGTGACAGTTGATTCAACCGCACACAAGGCATATGTAGTCAACAGGGGCAGCAATAGCATCTCCGTAGTCAATACTTCAAAAGATACCGTAGAATCCACAATAAAGGTCGGCACAGAACCGATATCATTAGTCCTTGCAGACGGCAAGGCGTATGTTACCAACTGCGGCAGCAATAACATCTCCGTAATCGATACGGCGGCAAATAAGGTAACGTCTACAATTCCCCTGACAGGCATGAAATCTTACAGGGGCTTTTGCCCATGGGGCATAGCGGCATTCTAAAATTTACAGGAGGAGGGAGTTCTGATGAAACAGTACAAAAAAATATTCACCATACTATTGATTCTTGTTTTTGCTGTAGGTGTTACCGGTATAAGTTATGCCGGTGATAAAGGAAATTCTGCGCTCTACTTCCCGGGTTCACAAGTTTCCAACGATGATTATACTTACTGGTATAATCTTGTTTCCCTCTCTGACCCGAGATTATACCCTTTAGGTTTTGACTTCAAGAATACAAGCATAACTATAGAGGCATGGATAAAGCCTGAAAAAATTCCAGGGGTAATTTTAGCAGCCGGGAATCTTGCCGCAAGAGTTACAAGCGATGGTTTTGTGCTGTATCTCTGGAAAGGCGCTTCCCCAAATGCATCCGAGGGCTGCCATGACAATGCCGATTATAACTGCGTAAAATTTGCTGTCAAAAGCAACGGCGCATGGTATGCCGCCACTGCATACACGCCGTCTGACCTTACCAATGGGTGGCACCATGTAGCAGGAGTACTTGATGTAAGTACCGGAACAATTACGGTTTATGTTGACGGCAATCCGCTGGAAGGGGCGGATAGTAACCATCCAAATCGCAAAACCGGCGTTTCTGCAATGGTTGATTCCGGATCTCTTTTCATTGGAGCAAATCAGTGCATTACACCGGAAGAAACAATCGGAGGAAAAGACAAGTCAGAGACGCATCCGGGCATAAAACACTGGTTTAAAGGCACAATTGACGAAATAAGACTGTGGAAAGAGGCAAGAACACAAAGTCTAATCAAAGAATGTATGAATCAGGAACTTAAGGGTGAAGGTTCATGCAAAATCACAGCCGCTTTAGCAACTTATTTAAAGTTTAACGAAGGCGGAGGTTCTACCGTCAGAGATAGTTCCGTGAATGGCAACAATGGTTCTTTCAGATACTATAAAAACGCAAAAAAAGTTAAAAAAGACCATAACGTACGGGTTGGGTACCATACTCAGGTGCAGGATCCGGAAAGCCTTGAAGTACAAGACCCGGCCAACTGGGTAGCAGGGTATCCTTTCTCAAAATAAATGTTATAAACTTTTTTTTAAAGAGGGTGTCTCTTTTTTTAGAGACACCCTCTTTTGTTTTATATATAATATTACCTGCAGGCCGGTCTTAGAACTCCCAATTAATCTTCCCTGTGGCAAAACCACAGGGAATCTAATGTAAGGAGGCAGACTTAATGTATAACCTCATAAGTTTTTCTGGAATATTTATCCTGATGCTGGTGGCCTGGGCGTTTTCAGCAGACAGAAGGGTCATCAACTGGCGGGTCATTTTGTGGGGTACTGTAATACAGTTAGTATTCGCCATTTTTATATTCGTAGTGCCGGCAGGCTCACACGTATTTCTCTTCATAAACGATGCTGTGGTAAAGGTGCTTGACAGCGCAAGCGCCGGCACAAGATTTCTCTTCGGAAGACTTGCCCTGCCGCCCGGAACAAAAAATGAAATGGGAGAGGAATCGCTGGGTTTTGTCCTGGCGTTTCAGGCTCTGCCGACAATAATATTTTTTGCCAGCCTGATGGCTGTCCTTTACTACATTGGAGTAATGCCGCGGCTCGTGAAAATCTTCTCAAGGGTCTTTACAAAGCTGATGGGGATAAGCGGGGCAGAATCCCTGAGTGTCTCCAGCAATATTTTTGTAGGCGTTGAGGCCAACATGACCGTGCTCCCCCACCTCGGCGGCATGACGCGGTCTGAGCTTTGCACCATACTTGCCGCAGGGATGTCAACAACGGCGTCAAACGTCCTTGCTCTTTATGTCTTTATCCTGCACGGACAATTTCCGACAATAGCGGGGCATCTTGTCTCAGCATCAATACTTTCAGCAATTGCCGCAATAGTAATGTCAAAGATTATCATGCCTGAAACCAGCAAGCCTGATACGCTCGGGATAAACGTATCGCCGCATTATGAAAAAGAATCAACCATCATAGAGGCGGTCATAAACGGAGCAAACGAAGGCGTTAAGATGGTAATCGGCATAATAGCGCTTCTACTTGCATTTTTAGGTATTGTTGCGCTTATGGATTTTCTTCTTTCATCTGTGGGATTAAGGATTAATAATTTTGCAGGCATTCAGCTGGACTGGTCATTAAAAGGGCTTCTGGGCTATCTTTTCTACCCGCTTACGCTTGTAATAGGCGTTCCGCCATCCGATGCGCTTGAAATAGCAAAACTCATAGGTGAACGCGCCGTCCTCACGGAGGTAAAATCATATCAGGACCTTGCGGCGCTCCTCACGTCAGGCGCCTTAAAAGACCCGCGTTCAGCGGTCCTTGCCGCTTATGCGCTCTGTGGTTTTGCGCATATCGCTTCGCTTGCAATATTTGTCGGCGGCACAGCAGCGCTCGCGCCTAAAAGAACAAAGGATATCTCAGATGTCGGTGTGAGGGCGCTCATTGCAGCGACACTTGCCTGTCTTATGACGGCAGCAGTGGCCGGGACCTTCTTTACGGGAAGCTCTATACTTTACAGGTAGGTAAACAAGCAGAGCGCTTTAACTAATTACAAATCTGAGAATTACCCAGATAAAAATAAGACTGTAAATTACAAAAAACATACATGGCATTATCCATGAAAAATGTCTTGGCTTTGCCATACCTAAAAAACCGGTCATCTTTGAAAGACCAGTCCTTGGATAACTAATAGTTTCTTTATTGTCAGCGCTTTCAACACTTCCAATCTTTGGGTCAAAAAACACGGATGCATCAGAATATATATATTCTCCATTGAAACCAATCTTGCGCTCAAGATATCTTGCCTGGAAATAATGAAGCTTGAGCCTGAGGTGCTGCCTTGAGGCTGAGGCCATCCAGTAAGCACAAATGCCCATCCCAACGACAAGACAGTATAAAACAAACGCCAGACTGATTGAATTTATTAAAAGCAATCCATTATGGATAAATGAAAATATAAAGTTGACCGTAAAAACAAATATAAACAGATTCAAAGCAAGATAAATAAGTTCAGACCAGATAAGGCGGTTTTCAATGCCGCTAATCACAGACAGCAGGGCAGCATATTTTTTTTCCGTATGTTTAACTGAAGTGTCTTCCATTTTTTGACTCCTTATGTATGATATTTAGTCGGAAGAAACGGTATTATCATAAATAATACTACCGTCCTTATCCTTCCCTACAATCCTTATTGAAGTGCCGGAAAGTTGTAAAACCGTAAGCCTTCCGGCCGGTATGGAACTATCCGTAGTCCACAGCGATATGTTTGTATACCATGGCGATTTTTCATCAAGTTTGCTGTTTCTTTCAGTTACATAAGTATTGGCCACACCATCAGTAAGAAGCTGTATATTTGTTTTGTCCGAATTATCAATTTTACCGCTGAAGTCTGTATCCACCTGTCTTAAATTTATATAGGAAGAAATAGAGGATTGCAGCCAGAACTGAAGTTCGCTTGAAGCGCTCTGCGCCGCCTTTATCATGCTTGCGCTGTGAGCCTTGCTTTTCATGCCGAGGTAGCTTGGGATTGCAATTGCAACAAGGAGGCCGATTATAGCTACAACCATCAAAAGTTCTATGAGTGAAAAGCCTGCCTTATCGGGGCATGTTTTCATAGCAACTATATTGAAAGCACCTGTAAGTTAATCATTATATCTTTAGATGAAATAATTACTTTTATCCCACTGCGGATTAATAATTTCCATGCCTATCATATCCGTCAGTTCATGTGGAGATGTTTTTTTATGCCATTTTACCTTGCAATGAAAATTAAGCGTCTCACCAGGCAAAGGCTCAAACATTAATTCCAGCGTTGTGTCAGGGGCAAGCCCCATTGCAGTTTTTGTGGGAACGGTTACCAAGTATATGCCGGTTGTTGAAATGTTTTCTATAACGCCGGTGTAGTTCACCCCTCCCTGCATAAGCTTAGCCCTAAAACCCATCATCAGTCTTTCTGCGCGCCTTTTATTCATATAAGCACCTAATTTCATTATATCTAAATTAGCAGGAAAGTCAAGGAATTTAGTTGATGAAACAACATATTTTGGATATGATATTTTTCAAATGATTATAGGCATCCCGAAAGAAATTAAGAAACATGAATACAGGGTCGCTGTAACACCTGCGGGAGTCAGGGAACTTAAAAAAGACGGTCACAGTATAATTATAGAAAAATCAGCAGGCGAAAGAAACGGCTTCTCTGACAGGGATTATACTAAGGCAGGAGCTGAAATATCGGATAAGAATTCTTTATTCAGTAAATCAGAGTTAATCGTTAAGGTAAAAGAGCCCTTCCCCTCTGAATATGAATTACTGCAGCATGGTCAGGCAGTCTTTACATACCTGCATCTTGCGGCAAACATAGAACTGACAGATATTCTTTTAAGAAAAAATATCGCCGGATTTGCCTACGAAACCCTTGAGGAAAACGGCACGCTTCCGCTTCTCATGCCGATGAGTGAAATCGCCGGAAGGATGGCGCCGATCATAGCCGCATTTTACCTGCAAAAGGTTTACAATGGAAACGGTATACTTATAACAGGCGTGGAAGGAGTGCCTCCGGCAAAGGTCCTTATTCTCGGCGCGGGCGTAGTGGGGATAAATGCGGCAAGGGTAGCAATTGGAATGGGCGCAAGGGTGACAGTGATAAACAGGGGAATTGAAAAGCTTAAGTATATAGATGAACTTTTTCGCGGCGCCGTGAGCACGCTTCCCGCGACAAAGGAAAACATTGAATCTGAGGCTCTGAAGGCTGACGCCGTAATAGGCGCGGTGCTGATTCCCGGCGCAAAGGCTCCGAAACTGATTTCAAGGGAGATTGTATCAAAGATGAAAAAAGGCTCTGTCATTGTTGACGTGTCTGTGGACCAGGGCGGGTGTATTGAGACAACCAGACCGACAACACATGATAACCCGGTATATGAAGTTGACGGGGTTATCCACTATTGCGTTGCCAATATGCCGGGGGCATATCCGAGGACCTCCACGCTGGCCCTCACAAACAAAACCCTTCCGTATATTAAACTGCTTGCAAAAAACGGGATAGCGAACTCGGCGCGTGATGACTCTCCCTTAAGAAGCGCGTTGAATACATATAAAGGCAAAATAATGCACAGGGGGCTGGCGGAATCAATAAACAAAAAAATTGTAAACTGAAAATATACAGGAAAAACTGCCTCATAATTTCTATAAATCGACAAAGAAATTATTTAAGATAAGACCTGCTGTAATAGTCCGTTATTTAAAAGCATAAGTTTTCCCTTATAATTTTTCTAAGGTGTCGTATAGAAATTATTCACCAGCATTTCCTGTATATTCATTGATGTTATAATAGTTCTAAGATAGATAATTATGGCGGGAAGATTGATGAAGAATTTTTATTCGTCACCTTAACGAAAAAAAGTATAAGGTTTTGAGTTTAAATTAAAAAACTATCACATGGGGTCTTTAAATTTAATTATTTCTTTGACGATGATAAAAATTCAGAGGCAGTTTTCCCGCCATATTACACTTGTCTCTAAAAAATTCCTTTTATCAACAGTCCTGCTCATATCTTTCACCGGCATCTCCCATGCCGGCGGTTTCGGCGCGGGCGTGCACGCCGGATACGGGACGCTTAAATATGAAGAAAGCAGTTCTGCTTTTGGAACAAATGTTGAATCAAAATCCAGCCAGAAAGTTGTGCTGATGGGCATATCAGGCGAGTATACTTTTCAAAAATTGAAAAACTTTTACGCAGGCATTACAACTGACTGGGCGTCCGGCAGGGGGGATACTGAAACATGGAAGGGAAACGGCATTCAGACGCAGACAAATGACATGGAAGTCTTCGGACAGTTTTATGACCTCAGATTCGGATATAAAAATAATTTAGATAATTTCAATTACAGGCTTTATGCATCAGGCGGATGGGACGGCATAAATTTCAAGAGGGATAAATTTATCTGGCGCGGCGCCTCGGCAGCAGGCAGAAGTACCGAAGACTTCAGCCTATGGAGGACGGGGTTAGGGACAGGGCTTGGATATAAAATTAATAAATGGGCGCTTGACGCAAGGGCGGCATATTCCTATTACCCGAAAGGCACTGTAGAAAACAGTTCATACTCGCAGTTTGAATTTGACACAGACGGCACATGCCTTGACCTTGGCCTCGGCATTGCGCGGGAGATAACTGAAAAAATAAATTTTTATGTCGGTGGAAGCTACACACTGCTTAAGCTCAATCAAAGCGATGTAATTACCCAAGGCTCAACAAGGGCTGTGTTCCCTGACAGTAAAATGGAAATCTTGGTAGGCATGGTCAATCTGAGATATGCGTTTTAGGGTTTCTGTTATATAAATAATAATAGCACTGTGAAGCCGCCTTTCTGACTATATTTTTCCTTTTATTAGGCTGCTTTGGTATAATGAGGATAGGTAACAAGAATGCAGTAGTTTGATGGAGGGGAATAACAATGAAGTTTACACGCATTACAGTAGAACAAGATAAGATGGGGGGCATACCTTGTATCAGAGGGTTGCGGATTCCCGTAACCACAATTGTCGGCATGGTAGCTAATGGTATGACTGAAAAAGAAATTCTTGAGGCATATCCTGATATTAAAGCAGAAGATATTCGTGAAGCATTGCTTTATGCCGCAGAAGCAGTAAAAGAACGTCAGATCCCACTCGTTGCTGCATGAAATTCCTCATAGATAACGCCCTTTCACCTATAATTGCAAAAGGATTAAAAAACGCCGGACTTGAGGCAGTCCATGTCAGGGATATCGGCATGCAGTCATCTTCCGATATTGTAATCTTTGACTATGCATTACAGAATGACAGGATAATTGTATCTGCGGATACTGACTTTGGAACATTACTCGCTTTAAAACAATATTCCAAGCCCTCTGTAATACTTTTTAGATGCACTGATAAACGTCCCTCTTCACAACTTTCACTGTTAATATCAAACCTTCCAACAATACAAGATGCTTTATCAGCGGGAAGCGTTGTAGTTTTTGAAGACAATAGAATCAGAATCAGGGCTTTGCCGATAAGTTAAGCCTCATAACCCTGCTGGCGAAACTCTTCTGTCATTCCCGCATGTCTTAAGCGGGAATCCAGTGTCTTCGTTGAAATCGTAGTTTCTATTTAAGCTTTGCATTTCCCCTGCCTTTCTTAAGAAACCACACTCTGATTGTCATTCCGGCTTGTCCGGAATCTTTCCTTCATTTAAGTAAAAAGAGGGATTCCCGTCAAGCGGGAATGACGTTATTTATGTATACAAGATTTACCTGACACTACTGATGAAACCACACAAAACTTACTATTAAAAATTCTTATAGAACCTATAAATATTATTAAATTTCTTGACAAATGGGGGGGGTGAGGTGTAAAAAAAGTGATAATCCTCAGAGTTCAAAGAAATCATAAGTTTCGTTTAAACAGAAAATAGAGCTTGTAAAAATTTTTTTAAAAAAAAGGGGGCTGCAATGAAGAAAAAATATTTATTTTTGTTAGTTGTTGTCAGTATTTTTATGGCAACTACGGTATTTGCTGAAATTAACCAAAACGGTCTTGTTTCATACTGGAATTTTAATGAAGGCAGTGGGACAACGGCTTATGATTCTGTTGGTAATAATGATGGAACGATTTACGGGGCAACATGGGCAAGCGGGATAACTGGCGGCGCTTTAAGTTTTGACGGAACCGTAGGAAATGATTATGTCATTGTTCCTAATGATTCCTCTTTAAATTTTACCGGTGGATTTACCATCCAGGGTTGGGTTAATTCTACGTCAACTGACGGTCCGCATGTAATAGTTTCTAAGTGGAACAGTGAAGAAAGTGATTGGTCATACGTCTTCAAAGATGGCAACACCAGCGACAATCTTAGAATTCAAACTGTTGATTCTGAATCTTATCCAAACAGCCGGATTCAGTTGGAAGGTGCAACTAACATTCCATTGGGAAGTTGGGTAAACGTAGCTACAACTTATGACACTAACGATGGCACAGTGCGGCTTTATTTAAACGGAATTGAAGATGCTTCTATTAATATCGGGGCAGGTTTGCCTGTCAACTCTGGACTAACCGACTTTATTATTGGTGCCGTTTTCTACTCTGGAGCTTATCGTGAAAATTTCACAGGAAGCATTGATGAGCTTGCTATTTATAACCGTGCCCTTACACCTTCGGAAATCTATTCAAATTATAATCTCGGCCCTGAACCCATCAGCTCCATTCTTTTTCTTACCGGCGGGGCAGTATTGGGAGCAAGGAATTTATTGAGGAGAAGAAAATCTGGATTCCTGCCTGCGCAGGAATGACAGACTAAGAAAGCAAGAGGGGGCGTGGCATAACCACGCCCTTATGTTTTTTATTTTCAAAATAAAACTACAACCTCCTCAGAAATTCAGCACCTTCATCCCCTTCCCTATCATCACCGCTGATTTTATCGCATTCCCGACAAACTCCTTTGCCTTTACAGCCGCCTCCCTGACATCATACCCAAGCGCAAGGCAGGCGGTAATCACCGAGGAAAAAGCGCACCCCGTGCCGTGATATTCGCCCTCCGCCCTCTCGCTTTCAAGCGTCAGAAATTCCTTGCCGTCCCATACGATATCAATGGCGGCATGTTTTAAATGCCCGCCTGTGACAATGACCGCCTCAGGACCAATCCCGATGCTTCGGGACAGCTTCATTGCCGCATCTTTCATGTCTTTTTCATTATCAATATTTATGCCGGTAAAAACAGACGCCTCGTAAATATTCGGCGTGATGACTTTTGCAAGCGGAAACAGATATTCTTTCAATGCCTCAAGACAACCGTCCCTGACAAGCGAGACGCCTGTTGAAGACACTGTCACAGGGTCAATGACAAGATTTTGAAGGGAATACTCTTTAATTTTCTGCGCAGTAATTCTGATAATATCAGTGCTGTAAAGCATGCCTGTCTTCAGGGAGTCAGGATGAATATCCTGCAAAAGGGTATCAAGCTCTGCTGAAAAAAATGACTCCGGAAGTTCAAAAATATCAGAAACCCCTGCAGTGCTCTGGGCAGTCATAACCGAAGGAATACTCAAGCCATAGACGCCGAGCGACTTAAAAACCTTCAGGTCTGCCTGAAACCCTGCGCCGCCTGTCGGGTCTGAGCCTGCAATAGTAAGTGCAATCTTCATAAAAAGACATTATAATATTGTAATGAAATTTGCAAGGCTCACAGGATATTTTGAAGAGCTTGAAGCAACTTCAAAACGCCTTGAGATGTTTGAAATACTGGCAAGGCTCTTTAATGAGGCCTCTGCAAATGACATAGACAAGATCATCTACTTAAGCCAGGGACAGCTTCTTCCTCCGTTTAAAGGAATTGAAATGGGCATGTCTGAAAAACTCCTTATAAAAGCCCTCTCAGACGCATCTCATGCACCGACCAAAAAAGTTGAGGAGGTCTTCAGAAAAACCGGAGACCTCGGAGAAACGGCAGAGGAATTGCTGAAAGACAGGGGAGAAGGGCTTAGCGTTGGAAAGGCATATGATGAGCTTACGGACATCGCGCATACAGGAGGCACAGGAAGTGTTGAGAAAAAGATAAGCCTTTTAAGCAATCTGCTGCGCGGGACATCTTCCAACGAGGCAAAGTATATTGCAAGGTTTGTCCTCGGGCGTCTTAGGCTGGGCGTTGGAGACCCTACAGTGCTTGAGGCGCTGGCCCTTTCAAAAGGCGACAGGGGGCTGAGGCAGGAGCTTGAGCGGGCGTACAACCTGTGCTCTGATTTAGGGCTTGTAGCAAAAACTTTATTGGAAAAAGGCATGGCAGGCGTGAGAAAACTCAGGATTCAAGCGGGATATCCGGTAAGGATGGCGCTTTGCGAGAGGGTTCCTTCTTCAGAGGAAATAATTGAGAAGATGGGCAGGGCCGCCATTGAGGCAAAATACGACGGCTTAAGGATACAAATTCATAAAGACGGTAATAATGTTGAGATGTTCTCAAGAAATCTTGAGCGCACGACACACATGTTCCCTGAAATCACCGCGGCAGTAACAACTCATATCCTTGCAAAAAAGGCAATCCTTGAGGGAGAGGCGCTTGCCTACAATGAAACAACAGGAGAGCTGTTCCCTTTTCAGATTACCATGCAGAGAAAGCGTAAACACGGCATATCTGAACTTGCAAAAGAATACCCGCTTAAGTTTTTCGCCTTTGAACTGCTGTACGCAGACGGCGAGGATTACACAGAGAAATCTTATGCCGAAAGAAGGGAAAAACTTGAGTCCCTCATAAAGAAAAATCCCGTAATAGAGCCTGCGGAGATGTTCATTACCGACAATCCCCAGAAGATTCATGAATATTTTGATGAGGCCATTGAAAGGGGGCTTGAGGGTGTTGTCGCAAAAAGGCTTGATGCGCCCTACTCTGCCGGCGCAAGGAATTTCAACTGGATAAAATTAAAGAGGAGCTACCGCGGAGAGCTTGCAGACACCATTGACATATGTATTGTAGGATATTTCAGAGGCAGGGGGGCGCGGGCAAAGTTTGGAGTCGGCGCCCTGCTCGGCGCTGTATATGATGAAAAAACAGACTCGTTCAAAACTGTAAGCAAGGTAGGGTCGGGTTTTTCAGAAGATGAATTTTCTGAGCTGAAAAAAATCCTTGACAGGATTGCCCTTAAGCATAAACACCCGCGTGTTGACTCTGTGATAGAGCCTGATGTCTGGGTTGAGCCAAAATATGTTGTAACCGTTACTGCCGACGAGATAACACGCTCTCCTTTGCATACGGCAGGCAAAGACAGGGAAGGCATCGGTTATGCGCTAAGATTTCCAAGGGCAGTGGGCTTTATCCGCATGGACAAAAAACCGGAGGATGCAAATTCAGTAAAAGAAATTATTGAGATATCCAATCAGCAGAAAAAGGTGAAGGTAGGGTAAAAAGCAAAGGAATGAGGGTGGAAGGATGAAGGCTGAAAAAACTATTTTAAAAAAATACTGCAGGCAGGTCTTTGACCTTGGGCTTGTCACAGGCAAAAGCGCATGAAAATCTCAGTTACAAAAGTTACACTGGTATCTCCAGCAAAATCTTATCATAATTCACACGAGGAGTTGTTCTTTCCCTCCCATCTTTTATTTTCTTTAATTCAATAAGCCCTGCCTGTGCAAGGAACTGCACATCGTTAAATGTATTTTTTATATCCCTGTGAAGCATTTTAGCAAGTTCGTATATTGACCTTGGATGGTCTTTTTTAATAGTTTTAAGTATCTTCAAGCGCTCCTCTGTCAAAACCTTCCTCATCGCCTCAATGCTTTCAAAAGAAATACCTTCATGTTTTTTGACCTTCTCTCCCCTTTCAAGTTTTCCGCAGACTTCCTTGACTTCGTTAAAAAGCTCATCATCGGATTTTATCGATATTTTTATATTTCTGATTTTCATAGCCTGCCCTCCCTGAATCGTTCTATATCACTTTTAAAATCTTTCCATAGTTTCCCAAAATTCTGATAGTTATATGAATATTCCTCATCCCTGTAATGCCTGTGGTCTCCCTTGCCTTCTGCGTTGTCATAACAAATAACTCTTTCATTATTGACAATGTATGCAAATGAATATTTAAACCCGTGCGGCTTATCCTTGCTTTTAGCCACCTTCCATATTTTTACTTCCTGAAAAGAATTATCTGTGAAATATCTTTTCTCATGGAAAACAAGCTCTGCCGCCATATTGGTTTATTTATACCATATATGTATAAGTTTAGTCAAGAAGGTATATATTAGAAAATAATTTTTATGAAAATCTCAGTTGCAATCAAGCCGAAATCAAGAGTGGAAAAAGTTGAAAAAACCAACAGCGGTTATATCGTCCATGTCAAAGAACAGCCGATTGAAAATAAGGCAAATACAGCGCTGATAAAAGCGCTTGCGGGATATTTTGATGTCCCCAAGTCACGGGTTGAGATTGTCTCAGGGATAAAGTCAAAACAAAAGATTGTGGAGATAAGAGAATAGAATGACAGCAGGGAGATATGTCTGAAAAAGCTAAAATAAAAAATAACGAAATAGATGGGCGACACATCTTCAAAATCTTTAGAACGCAACGAAGATTATTGTATGTCATGCTTCAAATTTTCAGGCTCTCTAAGCTGGACTAAATACTCAAAAGGCAACATGACAAATATCGGTGTTGCTCTAAAGCTTTTTCAGACATATCTCCCATCTATTAATTACCATAGGGGATTTTATGGAAGAACTTTTGGAAGTAGTCAATGAAAAAGGCGAAGTGCTGAAAACCCTTCCGCGTTCTGAAATACACGGAAATCCGTCCTTAATGCACAGGGTTGTCCATGTGCTCGTATTTAACGGAAAAGGCGGTTTAATCCTTCAGAAACGCTCAATGAACAAAGATGTAGCGTCAGGCAAATGGGACACGTCTGTCGGCGGACATGTAAATCAGGGTGAGTCAATTGAAGAGGCATTAAATCGTGAAATGGAAGAGGAATTGGGGATAAAAGCACGCGGCCTTAACTTCCTTTATACATACATCCATTCAAATCCATATGAGACAGAACTCGTCTATACCTATTCCTGCAGGTATGATGGCAAAATACATTTTAACAAAGATGAAATTGATGAGGTTCGTTCGTGGGACATAAAGGAAATAGAGCACTCGCTCGGAAAGGGCACATTCAGCGACAACTTTGAGCATGAATTCAGCATGTACCTGAAGCGTAAGAAGTAAGGGAATATATTTATTACTCGCCTTACATCTGACGCCTCACGTCTTACGAGCAATTAACTCTAAGCTTTCTTACAGAGGGCCACAGCCCCCGCTAAAATTATGCCCACGTATTGGATTTCACATACGTGCCTGCTGAGTCAGAGTCTTTATCAACCAGTTTGCCCTCAAGCGTTACCTTTACCTCTTGCGCCTGAGCAAGATCTCTTTGAAGATGACTTAAATCCATTTGTTTCACCTCCTTATTTTTATCTTAGATTTTCAGCGTTATTATATCTATAAAATTCAGGAAATTTTGAGTTTTGAGTGATATAATTTTTATATTCGTCCTGTGACAAGCGCTCTATCTGAGTAAAGGCCTCAAAGTAGTCTGTATCCGGGACTATATTTTTGTAAGTTTTGTATATTGTCATAAAACCCAGCATCAATAAAATTGATAAGAAAACGGTTATAACCCCTAATAATGGATTAAATAACGCCTGCGGCCCGGCATGCCGGTCATCCCTTTGAAAAGCCTGACCGAGCTCATTATCATCTGGAATAATTTCTCCGTATTTATTGAACTGACTCATCACTTAATCTCCTGTCCGTTAATTAGGCTGAATCCCTCTCAGTATATCAACAGCAGACATATTGGTCTGCCATATAAATCCGGTATAAAAACTGTCGGGGTCGTCACCTTGAACCTTTTCCTTGAAAACCGCAACCTGCGGCGGTTCAATCGGATAAAGATAAGGGAATACAAGCGCTATATCTTTCCCGTTAACACTGCCGCGATAGGCAAGCCTGCCATCCCTTAACCTCAACAGAATTAACTGAGGAAACAGCGCATTCATCATAGCCGCTTCCCATTTTAATCTTTTAGGGTCTTTTTCATACCAGTGAAAGTATCCGAGCTGATCCTGTTCATAATTTCCTTCACTGATAGAGAAAAAATATTTAACTTTTCTGCTGAGTTCTTTTAAATTCATTTCAGCCCTTTTCCGTATCCAATAAAGAGACTTCGTTTAATAATTTAGCAACCAAATCCGAAAGTTCAGTCTGGGACATATCATATTTCTCCAGATATCTTTCCTTCCGGCAATAATCGCAGTCCTCTCTGGTCTTTGTTTTTACCCATGAAGTGGTCAATGGTTTTGTGTCGCGGAAAATAGCTCCATGACTATTTGCCGCAATAAACATTGTGCATTCTGAAGGGAAAAACCTCATAAAAGAACTGTATTCCTTGTCTCTTAACAATAGCGCAAGAGCAATTTTAGCGCCGGCAGTTGCGACAAACGCCACATCTGTTCCCAATCCTGGTTCTGACTTTATTTTAGTGATATCCTCCACTGCCGTATAATCTATAACTCTTTCTTCTTTTGGAATAGTTTCAATTATTTCAGAAATAGCCGGAACTACGCAGGCAAGACAGGGCGTTTCGCCGGGAATTGAATAAACAATATGTCCCCACGAAGCCCTCTCATAAAGTCCTATCCATACAAGCGGGATATTAAGCTTAAGAGATAATTCGTTTAAATAAAAATTAGCTTCCTTTGCGTCTGTAGCGGCAATTAAAAGGCTGGCACCCGACAGCATCTCCTCAACCTTGTCCGGTTCAATATCCAGGATATTATTCTCTATGGATTTAACCTTTGCCAATGGATTTCTCCGGATAATCTTATCCTTCACAATAGAAGTTTTATACCTTCCGATGTCCTCTATGTCTCCTATATGCCTGCATACATTGTTAACAGACAATTCATCAGAGTCTATGAGGATAAATTCTCCAACGCCTGCCTTGCCGAGTTCTAATGCCACAAGACTTCCGACAGAGCCCAATCCCGTAATTGCAACTTTCTTGCCCTTTAAAACATCTGTATCCAGAAGGCCCTTCATTCTTGTAAAAATATCAGTCTTCAGCCTTATTTTCTCAACCCGCAATTCACTCTCCAGGCCGTTAGTTAAGACAACGGCTTTCATGGATTCAGGTGAGAAAAATATGCCCTCTTTTTCAGCCGCAGCGTTACCAAAACAGCCAATCCTGCTGTATTTTGATTGCTTATCTCTTGCCGCTGATATATCCATTATATGTGCAATACCCTCTTCATTATGAATAAGCCCAAAGAGATAACCCTCCTTGTCTTTCTTCATACTTTCAAGTAATATTTCGTTGACTATAAGCCTGTTAATCAACCCTATACCGCCTTCTTTTCATACAGAAGTTTTAAAGGCAACTTTATTAAAAGCAATAAGCCTTCCGATAACTTTTTTAATGCAAAGCGAAGCCTTAATCTCCTGCAATTCAATAGTTCTGCCAAATCAAAAGAAGAGTTCCACCTGAATTGTTCATTTACGACAATCTCATTAAACTTATTCATTTTCTTTAAAAATATCCTCGGCGGTGCAAGCGGATATTCAGGAGGAAGCATAAAAAGAATACCCTTAACCTCAACAGCCAGGGTATTGTCCTTTATAATTTTAATCTCAGGATAAGTCCCTGTGATTCTTGTAATTTTCTGTACTTCCCTGTCAATCCTTTTTTCCTTGTCAATATAACCTGAGGCCCAGATGCCCGACAGCGATGCACTGCTATTCTTTGCGAGGCTCTCCGGCGCTTCAGAAACAATGTCATAATCAAGCTTCTTAAAATTCATATCTTCCCTTGTTATCACATACGGGAACATTTTGACATCATCTCCGCTTTTTGTAGCAATAATAGACAAAAAACGGCCGTTTATCTTGTAATCCTTATCTTTTAAAATTGCCCCGGCCTGCCTCAAATCCCCAATGCTCGGATACGACATATCTATATGGTGGAGATGATGAACACCTAAGTAATCCACGGCATACATCTCCCTTAATTTTTTTAGTTCTTTATTAACATGCTCAACATCCGGTGAAAATGAGGCCAAAGACCTTCTTGCATTAGCTCCGGGTGTTATCACATGGGTTATGGTAAAGCCGTCAGAGTCCTGTGTTCCCACAAGCACAGTCCCGGTTTCAACGCCGTTCCATCTCTTTGATTCGTCAACTATGGCATCATAGGCCGTTGAACTCACCCTGAGTTTAAGACCGCTTTTTTTATCTATTCCCTCTGCTATCATTTCTGTATTCCGTTTCTCCTCTAAGCCTAACTCCATCTGCCAGTTTCTTTGTAATTTTCATAAGTAAAAATCCATGCCGCAGTCCAGACAGTTACGGTCACGGCCGTGGTTTTTCCGGGCACATAAGTGCTCTCAGGCCTGTCATATGTATTAAACAGGCAAAGATGTCCATCCGCATATACATGCGGTGTTCGGTCTTTGATTGTCGGTTCAAGGATATAGGTAGAAGGATGCACTGACGGAAAACCTTCCGGATAAACAATCAATGCCCTGTAGGAATTGCCGGAGTTGCTTTCCAGCGTCACATCCCACGCAAGAAGCCCGTTTTTAAGCTTTGTAAGCGCTGCATGCGGAAAAGCTCTTTGCATAATTTCTCTCTCCTGTAAAAGCCTTCCGGGATTTTTTTCCCACCACCGCATATCTGCCTCACTTAACTCCAACTGCTACAGGTTTATTCTCCGGCGTATAGCGCACATAAAGACTCTCCTTAACCGCGCTCTTGCTTACCAGCTTGCCTTCATAAGTGACTTCAACCTCTTCAGCCAGTTCAATCTCTTTTTTTAGCTGTTTTAAATCCATTTTTTTGCCCCCCCTTTTTTTGTTTCGGGTGTCAAGCCACCCGTTAAAAGTCTTAAAAATCAAGACCATACACAAATATGAAAGCAATATTTGTGCCAGAAAAAATATAATGTCAGAACTTATATTTTCTTTATAAAAAACAAGTGGTTAGAAAAGGGGTGGATGTCCCGGATTAGCGTAAAATGTGATGTGACACATTGCTGTAATGTTACACAAATGTCCAATGTTACAGTTTTTTAATTTTGAACGAACTCACCGCAAAGGAAAATATGAAGAAGAAAAAGCTGATAGATAAATTGAGGAAAAGAACCAGCAGTTAAATAAGCCGCGGCTGTCTTCTCGGAATAGAACGAAGTGCTTTTTCAGTCCCTCCGAGGTCAGCAAGCCTTCTCGCACTTGCGCGGGCAATTAATGCTTCCAACCCCATTCTCACCAAAGAAGTTTTTTTAATAACCCCGGTAAGTTCAGACGCCTTCTTTAAAACCTTGTCATCTATATTTAAAGTAATTTTCATTTGAATTAATATGAACCAAATATGCAGCTACGTCAAACGATATTTTTTGAAGATAAAACCTCTGGCATGGGGTCAGTTGGCATGCATGGGGTCAGGTCTTGTTTCTTGCATTAACTACTTTTTTATCAATCTACTTACTACAGAATAGTGTATCCCTATAAAATCTGCAACCTCTTTTTGCGTATAACCATATCTTTCTACTGCTTCCTTTGCTATCTTATTCCGTTTTGTTTTGTCTTTTATTATGCCTTCATCAAATAACATGTCAAGTCTTGGCCTGTCTGCATATCTCTGGCTTTTGGGGATTTCCTTTATATCCCGATACCCTTTTATATAATCCATTAAACCTTCAGCAAATTCTTCCTTCCCAAGAATACACTGTCCCCTTATATCTCTCCATATAACCTTTCCCTCAATCCCAGCTTCAACAAAGTCACTGTATTTTTTCTCAGCCTGCCTTTTTCTTTTTGAATATTGCCCCAATATCCACTCCGTTGTTAAGCATGAATGAGGTTTGTCCAATCCAATTGTGCTCAGGTAACTACTCCACTTCCAGTTCTTCGGTATCTGCACTATCTTTGCCCTTACCGGATTTAATACTACATACCTGCACACCTCTAATAAATGACTGTCTTTTTGAATAAGTATTGCCTTGTATCTCCCCTGAAATATGTGGCCTGTTTTTTTATGCCTTTTATTAAACATCTGGGTGTAAACACCGTTAAGCTGACGCATTCCTTTTGACAGATTACCCTCAGGTGTTTCTATGATGAGGTGATAATGATTGTTCATCAGGCAGTAGGCATGACAGAGCCAGTTATACCGTCTATTGACGTTTTCTAATGTGGCAAGAAATAATCTCTGATCGCCTTCGTCTTTAAAAATAGGCTTTCGCCTATTGCCTCTGGAGGTTACATGGTATACTGCTCCTTCATATTCTATTCGCAGTGGTCTTGCCATGCAGTTACTTTAGCATATTAATTTTTAAAATGCAAGAAACAAGACCTGACCCCAATTCTGACCAATTCGTTTCACCATTCGTTTCATGACCATTGTTATAGGCCTTTGCATCTTTTGGATTTATTT
>JACRGX010000076.1 GCA_016212185.1 Nitrospirota bacterium | reverse complement strand
ATTATTTTTTCCTTTGACTAATTGTTTGAGTACTTGTTATACTAACTATAGAATTTTAGAAGTTTTTGCCGTTTATGAGGCTACAAAGACTTTTGACTTTGTGGCCTTTTTTATTGAGGCATTCTGAGATTTGAGTTTAAGAATAGGAGGATTATGAACACCAACAGAGAAAGAAGGAAAGAGGCAAAGGCAGAAAAAACCCAGCAGAAACTTGACGCAGGTTTTATATCCACACACTTCCCTGAAGTTGCAAACATCGTTATTAGCATGAGGTACACCCAGAGTGGAACGAAATTATTGCTGCGGACCGTCAATTTTGCTCCCGGCAGCGCCGCTTTTTTCAAGCTTGACTGTCTGGGCAAGGAATGTATTGACGGCGGATTTGATCTGAAGCAGGTCATAACAGCGATGATTAGAAACCATAACGCAGCGGCAAAAGGAGAACTCAACTGCGGAAGCAGCGGCTCTTGTAAAGACCATGCAGCTATAGTCTATGACGTTGCCATAAAATACATTTAAAAGCGCTCACACCTTGTCATTTGCGCTCAGAGAATCTTTTACAAAAGACAGCGGCGGTTCCTGATAAACGGTGACAGACTTTGCCACAATGACAAAACATCGTTATTTTATACTCTTCAGTAGCCGGTGTTCACGCTGTAATCTACATCATTATAGCAGATGGCTATAATATAAATTCCCTCTTTTCTGAACTGGAACACCTGCATATTGGATTTGAGGACAAGACCAAAAAGTTTGAAGAAAAGTTCAGCGGGATAGAGATGGTGTAAGCTGTTTTTTGTGGTAAATTTCATCAGATGAGGGGTTGTTATGGCAAAATACACAACGACAATTGACGAAGACACGCGTCAGAGGATTCATGCATTGCCGAGGAATCTGCACTTCTCAGCCTTTATCCGCAAGGCGATTGCAGTCTTTATTGACGAGCTTGAGAAAAATCCCGAATTAGAGCCCGGTAATTTCATAATCACTGTCTCAGACCGCAAAGACCCGTCAGATAAAAAGAAGAAATAACAGCGATGGAAAAAAGCAAAATCCTGATTACCTGCGCCAAGGGGATAACGCCTTTTTTAAGGGAAGAACTCGTTGCGCTCGGGTTCCCGGTAATCTCTGAAACTGCCGCGGGCCTTGAGACCGGGGGGACTATGGACGATACCATCAGGCTGAATCTCCTGCTCCGCACAGGGCACCGGGTCCTCTTTCTCCTCAGGAAATTCAGTGCGGAAGATGCTGAAGACCTCTATCGCGCGGTGTCTGATATAGCCTGGGAAGAATATATAGCCGGTGACGGATATGTCTGTGTGACGTCAAGTGTGGATAATCCGACCATCAGAACCTCTCTCTTTGCCAATGTAAAGTGCAAGGATGCGATTGTGGACCGCATTAAGGAAAAGTGCAGCCGGCGCCCTGATTCAGGCCCTGAAAAAGACAGGGCTGTGGTAAACCTGTACTGGAAGGGCGAGGACTGCTCCATTTATCTTGACACCTCAGGAGAGCCGCTTTCCAAACGCAATTACAGAAAAATCCCGATGAAGGCGCCCATGCAGGAGACCCTTGCGGCCGCGGTTATAAAAGCGACAGCATGGAACGGGAGCGGCCATTTCATCAATCCCATGTGCGGAAGCGGCACCCTTGCCATAGAAGCCGCCCTGGCAGGACTGAACAGGGCCTCAGGGATATTCAGGGATAATTTCGGGTTTATGCATCTGAAGGGATTTAATGAATCTCTCTGGAAGGAACTGCGCGCACAGGCAAAAAAAGATGCTAAAAAGACCTTAAATTGCAGAATCATTGCTACTGATATCAGTGCAGATGCGGTTGAGGCGGCAAGGAGCAATGCTGCTGCCGCCGGTGTAGAGCGCTTAATTGAATTTGCCGTATGTGATTATTCTGAAACCGAAATTCCTGACGGAGGCGGTATAATAATCCTCAACCCTGAATATGGAGAAAGAATGGGCAAGGCTAAAGAGCTTGAGGGTGTGTACAAGGGGATCGGCGATTTCTTTAAACAGAAGTGCCAGGGGTATAAAGGATATATTTTTACCGGTAATCCTAATCTGGCAAAGAAGGTGGGATTAAGGGCTGAGAGAAAGGTGCAGTTTTTTAACGGCGCCATAGAATGCAGGCTCCTTGAGTATGCGTTGTACAAGGGCAGCAGAAAAAATAAACAAGACAAGGCAAAGGAATAACTCACAGGAGAGCGCTTTATGGACGGGACCAGACGCGAAGATATAAAACGCGGATTGCGTATTTTAATCGTGCTTAAAAAAGACCAGCAGACAGGAAAACTCACAGAAGGAATTGTAAAGGATATTTTAACTAATTCACCCGCGCATCCCCATGGAATTAAAGTCCGTCTGGAAAGCGGAGAAATAGGCCGCGTAAAAAAGGTGTTTGAGAAATGAACCCGGGCGTGGGCGGAGCGCCACATAATCTTACTCTTATCTCAATTTGGCTTTGCAGTGCCTGCACACGCGCTTATTAATATCTTTGCCGAGATATTTTTTACATGAGGGACATCTCCAGTTAAAGGCTGTAAAACCGACAAATGCGGTTATTACCGCAAGCTGGGCTGAAATAAGGGTATTTTTTGAGAACCCTCCGAACAGGTCATGGCGTTTGTAGACTACGGCAAAAAATAACACAAGAAAAAGCGCTATTGCAATAGCGACAAGCTGCCGCCCCTGACGCATCCAGAAATCCCGCGCAATCTGCTTGTCATCGTGTTTTTGCATTGCCTTTTAGGCTGATATTATAACTCTCCGGTTGCAGTTTTTCAAAACATACATAATATTTAAGGCAAAATAATAAAATTGAAGACCTGCCGCTGCGCCCCGACTATTTTCCACGACTTTGGAGAATAGTCTTGACTATTATCCATTTTTGTGCATAATAGTCAGTATGTACCGCAGGCAAATTGAACCTATCCTTAAAGATCTGACTAAGAAAATAGTCTTCATTGTCGGGCCGCGACAGGTTGGAAAGACATGGCTTGCCCTTGAAATCGGAAAACAATTTAAAAATACAGCCTATCTGAATTACGACAGCTTTGAAGACAGGCAGATTATAAAAAATGAATCATGGCTTCAGTCAACCGAGTTGTTGATTCTTGATGAACTGCATAAAATGCCAGGATGGAAAAATTATCTAAAAGGGGTTTACGATACAAAACCAAAGAATCTCAAAATTCTTGTTACCGGAAGCGCAAGGCTGGACGTATTCAGGCAGGCAGGTGATTCTTTAGCCGGCAGATTTTTTACTCATAGATTAATGCCGTTTTCTATTTCTGAACTTCAGAAAGAGCCGATAAGCAGTGACATTGAACATTTTATTCAAAGAGGAGGTTTCCCTGAGCCTTTTCTTTCAAATAATGAAATTGATGCAAAACGGTGGAGGAATCAGTATGCGGATGGTCTTATCCGGACGGACATACTTGATTTTGAGAGAATTCATGATTTCAGAACAATACAGACGGTTTTTGGACTTCTGAGGAGAAAAGTGGGGACGCCTGTATCCTACGCCTCCATTGCAGAGGATGTAAATGCTTCTCCAACTACAATAATTAAATATATTCAGATACTTGAAACTTTATATATAATTTTCAGGATTACTCCGCATTCAAGAAATATTGCCCGCTCCATATTGAAAGAACCCAAAATATATTTTTTTGATAATGGTCTTGTTGTTGGAGATAATGGAGCGAAGTTTGAAAACTTTATAGCATTAAGTTTATTGAAACATGTTTTTGGCAGCAATGACTATAAAGGAGAAAATTTTGAACTGAAATATCTTCGTACAAAAGATAAAAAGGAGGTAGATTTTTGTCTCACAAATAATAATCAAATTGTGGAAGTGATTGAGGCAAAAGTCAGTGATTCAAATTTATCTCAAAACCTGAAATATTTTTGTGAGAAGTATCGTTTAAAAGGCATTCAGATGGTAAAAGAGATGAAAAGAGAAAAAACAGTTGGAGGAATTAATATTCTTAAGGCTGATACATATCTGAAGAAGCTATTTCTTTAATGTCCTATTCCAAGCGCTGCTATACAGAGAAAGACAATGGGGTCAGACAGCTTGATAGTCATAGCTCAAAATCTACAACGCCCCCGCAGTGCCGGGCATAATTTATTTAAGGCAAAATAGTAAAATCAAAGACCTGACCCTGCGCTCCCTTAACTGAATATGAGGTATTGTGTCAAGAAAAACGGGGTGTCACTTATTGTTGTAGTTCTTCTTTTGCGTTTTGAAGGTCAAACACTATCTGCTTTACATTTTTTTTAAAGAATCTTTTTATATCTTTCCAGTCCGGCTTGTCCCTTAAGTATTGAGGTTCGGGGTCGCCCTCGGCATCATTAAAAAACACTAACGCCTTGCCAATGAGAAGAGGATTGACCCTTTCTGTGCCGAACCGCCTGAGCATATTCGCGGCAACTTTCCGGAAAGGGGTATCCTGCAGGATAAAGTAAAGGTCTGCAAAATCCCTTTTTGCGCCTCTTTGGGTTATGGCGATGACCTTCATGGCGGCTATGTCCAGAATGCTCGCAACCGGAATGCTTTTTATCTTGACTTTAAGGTCAGTAAAGGGACAGTGATACCTGAAGACCGACACTTTTACGCTGTTTACAATAACGGTCAGACTACCGGCCTCCTCCTGAAGTATTTGATAATCAAACTTAAGGCGTTTAATCTCCTGAATTAGAGATTCAGAAGAGAAATCATCCATGGTAAAAAAATCAAGGTCTACTGATATCCTGTGCCCAAGCTGGAGTGCCAGGGCTGTCCCGCCTGCGAGGATCAGATGCTTTTTTGCGGCAATATTCTTAAACCAGCCAAGCGCCTTTTGCCCTTTGGCAGGCAAGCATTCAAGATGCATCAGCCGTCCCAAACCATATCTGCCAGAAGTTTTTGGACTTTTGCGATATTTTTCTGCTCGTCTCTATTACCTCTATTATCTTCCGCGCCGGATAAATCCCTTGAATCCATTTCAGGGCGCTTAGGTCTCCCATCTCAAGGATGCGTTCTATTATATAACTTGCATTTCTCCTAATATGGATATTTTTCAGGTCAGTGTCCCAGAATAAACTCCGGTATTCCTCCCGAACCTTTTCAGATGCCTTCATTTCTGAGATTTTTTTGGCCACTCTGTTGCTTTCCACAGGACCAAGATATTTATGCACCACCCTAACGCCGGCCCGGTATGCGAGGTAGGCATATTCCTTTCCCCCTATTTTTTTAAGCAGGATACTCATCCTATATATAACCCCTTTTTTTATATTACCAAACATTGTTGTCTAAGTCAAGGGGTAAAAGGCAGTTGTTAACACTCAGGCGGCTGATGATGAAAAAGCGCAATTATATTCCATAAACACACACTTATTTTTCCCACACTTATTTTTCCCTTGACAAACTATTTAAGCACCTGTTAATATTAATACAGAATTTTAGAAGTTTTTGCTGTTGACGAGACCACAAAGACTTTGTGGTTTTTTTATTTGTTAAGACCTTCTGAAATTTGAGTTTTAAAAAAAGGAGGTAAACAAAATGTCTAATGGAACAGTAAAGTGGTTCAATGACTCAAAGGGTTTTGGCTTTATTACAAGCGAAGACGGCGGAGATGTATTCGTACATCACACGTCAATCCTGGGTAACGGTTTTAAAAGCCTTGCCGAGGGTGACTCAGTAAGCTTTGATACCGAAAAGGGACCAAAAGGCCCCAAGGCAATCAACGTTACAAAACTGTAATTGACTGTCAAAAGCCCCCCTTGCTTTTGCAAGGGGGTTTTTTTATGTTTTGAAACTGAAGCAAAGGCATTGCAGCGTGCATTGCTCAAGAGCCGCAGCCTGTTCCCTTTGCAGACGCTGATGCAGCGGATGCAGATCCCTCGCAGGCCGTCTCTGCACAGGTCTTTGTGCTGCGACTATTTGTTCTTTGCAGTTTGGCAAGGACAGCGTCTGCCACCATCTTAGCGGTTTCTCTGCGTTGCACTTCCGGCACTTCATCAATGTCAAAATGTTCTGTGTATTTTCTGTAGTACGATAGGGCGTCAAATATGGCCAGTTTTTCTTTGCCGAGCAGATTTTCAAGTATCCTGCCGTAGCAATGGAGAAAGCAGCCGTCAATAAGGACAATTTTCTCCGCAGACGTAATCCACTGCGTCAGGGCAGAGCCGGGCACTGTGAGCAATTCACCGTTGCAGCCCCGGCGGTACGGCTCTTCCTTTGCCACCATGTGGGCGGCAAGGCGGGAGATCTCTCCCCGAATGCAGGCGCCCTCGCAAGACAAGACCGGTATCTTCCCTTGCTTAAGGTACATGCCTCCTGTCTTTTCACCTGCCGGACAGTTTTTGTCGGTCGGTGTAATCCCTATAGAATAAATGTTGCTTTCTTTTTTCATGACAGTCTCCTTTCAATGCGGCATCGCCGTATTTTATGCGTATCAAACTGTTTTTTTATAATTTAAATTCCGGTTGCAATCAGCGGTTTTTCAAGTACTCCCTCACGACTCTGATGCTTTCCGCAGGCTTTTCTCCAAACATTGAATGACCGCTGCCTTTGATAATCTTAATTTTTACATTGGGAAAAAACTTCGCCTGTTTCTCCTGGTGTTGCCTGCCGATGAGTTGATTGCATTCAGTGGTCAGGAAGAGAACAGGAGAAGTGAAGCGTTCAACGCCTTTGACCAGATTAATGTGAAAATCGCCTTTATCATCCATTGCGGAACGAAGGATCGCCTGCATGGACTGAGCGCCTGAACGCCGGTGCAGGGTTGCAGCATCAGGCACTTCGCTGTTGCAATAGTATTCCGGGTTGGCATAGGGCGCCACCCGGCCTATGAAATAATCTGACGCTGCATCTTTGTCAGGCCCCTTGATGTGTAGAGACTGGAACCACGCCTTTGCCGCCCGGAGCAGAAACCCGGCTTCCCACCGCAGCCCAAATTTTACTCCTGCCTGTTTCATCATTCCGGTTGTCAGAAACCCGGGTTCGGCGAGCACGGCATGCCCCACTTTTTCAGGATGCCTGCCGAGATATCCGGAAACGAGCATTGCGCCCCATGAATGGCCTATCAGGTTCACCTTCTTGCCTTTTCCAAAATGATCAACGATGGAGTCAAGGTCTTGCATTGTGGGTTCCAAGGTGATTTCTTTTGGATTGACCCTCGGAGAAAGGCCAGTCCCCATCTGATCGTAAAAGACCACGTAATATTCATTTGACAGGTTCTTCAGCGGCAATAAACCTCGATAGTCCCAGCCCGGACCGCCGTGAACTATAATAACTACAGGATTTGCGTAATTGCCGAAAGTCTCAGCATGAAACACCCTGCCGTTTATTTCTACGCGAGACAGAGAAGGGTCGTCTGCAACCGTCCTTGGAACAGAATATTCCCCTATGGTCAGCAGGTAAAAGAGGAGAAAGAGCGCTGCGACTGCAACGCTTAAATATAAAAATATCCAGACTATTGTGGTAAGAGTTTTTTTCATTCAATCTCCTCAAAGATTATGCTAAGCGAGTGCGGCTGTCATTGTGCCGCGTCAATTTTCAGGGCATCTTTAGTCTTCTTCATCTTTTTTTAGAATGATATCCCCCATTGCTTTACGCGGCTGGCAGAACAGCCGCTTAACGCGCCGGCGATATTCTTCAGGTGCAACGCGCTCTTCATGCGTGCCGATAACAATCCTTATGTTCGGGAATGCCTGTTCAAGTGCCGCTTTATATTTCTCTTTAAAAGGACACAGCGTCTTTATGCAGTAAGTGAAATGGATTGCATCTACTCCAAACTCCGTCAGTGCGCGGATTCTCTGAAGTAATTTATCCGGGCCTGTGAGGGTCGGGCAGCCCGGGCAGTTTATTATCCCAATTAATGTCAGCGTTTCATCTTGTGGATAATCCGCAAACGCACCTTTTCTTTTCCGGAAATCGGATAAACAACTGACCGACGAACAGCCAAGGTCTTGTGTTGCATTGGAACATGTCAGAATGCCTATTTTTGCCATGGTTCATCCTCCTTAATTTAATATGGTTTTGCCGCAACAAATGCCCAAAAGCTTTCAAACGGTATGAGACGCTTTATTTTTACTTTGGCAAAGCCGGCCTCTTTGAATTGCTGACACAATTGCTCAGGGTAGGGCAAAGGGCCATATCCTTCACTCGTAGACGCCCAAATATTCAATATCTGCATGATTGGGCTGCCGCCCTGACAGACTGTTGTTAGTAACACCCACCCGCCTGGTTTTAAATAATTGTTTAAGTGCCTGAACAATGTCACCCTGTCTGCCGCCGGGAAATAATAGATATTCTGGTGGAGTGTTATCAGGTCAAATTTCCGGCTGCTTGAATAACCCCTCACGTCGCAATGTTTAATGGTTACGCGATTATCCAATCCCCAGTTCGTAATGTTATTTCGCGCAAAGTCAGCCACTTTTTCCTGAAGGTCAAGGCCGACGGCGCGGAGCCTTGAATTACGCGCGCAAGCCCGTTGAATGTAAATTCCTGAACCGCAACCAATCTCCAGCAATGTGAAATCCCCCTGCGCGGGAATTGCCGCGTCCACTGCTTCAAAGATAAAAGGCTCGCTTATACGGGAAGAACGCGCAACCAACTCTCCGGTGGATTCATCAAAGGGAAACAATTTCTGCTCCTTGAGCATAGCCGGCGTATCCATCACAAAGGGATAATGATATCTAACGATTTCTTCCAGAAGGGCTTTATACGCGTCATTACTTGATTTCATTAATGTCTTTGACAGCTTGCCCTTTATTTGATACTCATTTCCGGCGCGTTTCAATTCACCAAGGCTCACCCCGAGTTCAAGCCAGGCCCGAAGCCCTTCGCGGTTGGATATAATGCCAAGCTTTTCGCAGAGGCGTTCAAAGCTTGCTTTCCCCCCGATAAAATTATCATAAACGCCATTGGATAAAGCGGCGGAAACAAAACACAAGCGGTAAAATTCATTGCTCATTTTAAGTAATTGAAACATCAGAGAGGACTGCCCGCTGACCGTTAGTTTGGAAATAGTTGAAAGTTTCATGATATCTCCTTTAAAGATAATCTATACTTCATTTCATAATCCTCCCATTGCGATAAAACGCCTCAGCCGTTCTATCAGGCAGTATCTGCCAGTATCGCAAAAATCTATTTCTATTGCGGCGGCGGAAAGTGCCCAGATAATGATGCGCCCTTGCCTGTTAATCAGAAAGCTCTCATCAGCAGGCAGTACATGATCTTTAATATCATTTTGCTGGGTAATATATACAGCGCCTTTTATACATGATATTCTTGTTCCCCTGCGGTCGCCGTCAATCCTCAGAATAGAGTTTTCGTCCAGAATCAATTTAAAAAGTCCTTTGAATTTACCGTCAGGAATCTTAGAAACCATTGGCGTTTTACTCCAAGGCCGGTTGCGATTATCACCAAAGCATATTTTTTTACCCTGTCCTGTCGACATAACTGCCTCCTGCCTACTCATACGCCAGCGCTTCCCGGGTTGAAACCTTGATTGCTTTGCGTGCCGGGATTCGGCTGGCTATCCAGCCGAAAATTAAAGTTGCGATTAGCGTTATCACAAAGCCGGTTTTACTGAATGAATAATGAAGATCGACATCCAGCATCAAGTTGCCGAAGAACTTTGATGCAATGATGCTGAGTGGCCACGACAATAACAATCCGAAAAATATACTTATGACGCTCACTATCATCCCTTCGGCTACAAACAGGCTGTAGATGATTTTAGGAGTGGCCCCGATGGCTCTCAGCACGCCAATCTCACGGGTCCGCTCCATTATATTAATGCCCGTGGCAGATGCCATTCCTATGGCGCTGACCACGAGCACCAGCAGGGCAAAGAACACGATTGTCACTAAGATTATTTTTAGGTGGTCGTAGATAATTTTGACACGCTCAGCCTGCATCATGACATAGAGGACTTGCAGGGTGGACGGCTTAATCGCCTTCTCTATATCTTTTTTCAGGGCTATTACCTTGTCATAGCTTTTATCCTTGGCGACAAACATTAAACTATTAATGTAGTGATCTGGATTAGCGACCGCATCATACTGTTCCTGGGCCATATAAATCTTCGGCTTTTCAAATTCATCAACAATCCCGACCAGTTTTGCCTTTAATTGTTTCCCCCTGACGCTCAGCATATGGTAGCTGCCGATTGCCGGATTATCGTATATCACTGCCGCCTCCTGATTCATCACTATCTCAGGCTCGGCAGGACCGCTCAGCCAGCGCCCTTTAATGGACCTGAAGGCAAAGAGATCGCTGTTATAGGGAAGGGCGATAATTCCCACTCCGGAATCTGTTGAGACGATCATATTTTGCATTGCGCCGCGGCCGCCATTCCATGTTTCTATTCTGCTTATGTTGTCAATGCCGCTGAAATATTTCAGCGCTTCATCTTTCGGCATCTGGTTGATAAGCACTACCTGAACATCATGCTTCATGCTGTTGTTCACGTCCGACAGGAGGTCCTTGAGTGATTGCTGCACATTGAACCCTGTGTTGAAAATTGCCACGCCGAGCGCCATGGCGGCTACTGTGATTGCAAGGCGTTTTTTGCGGCGCATGGTATTCTCAAAAGCCAATCTGAAATTTCGCGGAAGCGGCAATTTATTAATGAACTTGGATTTTTTGGCGCCGGCATCCTGTTGAATGCCGTAATCGCTTAACGCCTCACGGACCGATATCCGCGTCCCTTTTACAATTGCCGGGAGGGACAGTAAGACGGGCAATAACAGGCTCGCGGCTGTGAGATAAAAATACATATAATGCGGCAAGGATGTGATTAGGATTTCAAAATTAAGGATATTCGCCACAAAGTATGCGTATGCGTAGCCGGACTTAATTGCAAGCGGTATTGCAATCACTCCGGATATAACTCCCAGGACCAGCACCATCGTTAAATAGATTTGAAAGACCCGGAACCGCGATGCGCCGATGGCATTGAGAATGCCTATTTGCCTTATTTGCCCTGCCAGTATAGCCGCTATTAATTGAGATACCAGCACGGCACCTAAAAAGAATGCAAGGAAACCGATACTCCCTTCCATAAACAGCAGGGTGTTTAACTGCCACTGATGGGGATGCTCCATAAATTTTGGTATTTTAACGGTATCAACCCCAATGCCCGATGTTTTAAAATAATTTACAAGACCGTCTGCCGCGGTCTGAACCTCCTGTTTTGTCTTCACATTTTTAAAACGAATAATCAATCGCCGGTTGGCTGCCCCGCCGGTAATTTCCGAGAAGGTTTTCTTATTTACATACGCATAAATCAGGTGGTCCTGTGTGCCCGGAGCCTGAGACGGATCAAAACTTATTCCGGCAACCGGAACATCAACGTTCCTGCCTCCTGCACGAACGTGCGCAGGAGAACCGGCATTCAAATCAGAGAAGCGAAGTCCGTCGCGCTCAACCAACATTGCCCCGTCTTCAGGCGCCGCAGGCGTGCCGCCGCCCTTTTGGTCAAATATTCGCGCCAGCTTGAAATTGTTGAAATCTTCAACGCCGAACAACCATAGGGGGATCCATTCATCCGGATGCGTTTCAATCCTCAGCGTAGCAAAATCCCTAAATTCTGCATTCTCAATCTCCGGCCGGCTTCTCAATGCCGTCAAATCCAGCCTATTAAAATCTCCGGATGTTATGGCAGCGTGAAGAGGGGTGGTTCTTACGAAATTCTCATTTAGATCGCGGCTTAAGATGATATATGACACCAGGATAGATCCGACGCCCCATAGTCCGATTATCAATGCAAAGATGACAAGTATTATGCGGCCCGGATTGACCCGCAAATCGCCGATAACTTTTCTCAATTTCATGTTCATGGGAGCGACTCCTTTCAATTTAGCTGCGACTGCCGCAATGATGATGATAATGGCCGCATGCATATAAACCCCCTGTTAATTCTTTCTGTCGCTTATGACGGCACCGTCGCTAAGCGATATGATACGGCTGTATTTAGAATTTGATATGTTTTCGTGCGTCACTACTATGACTGTTTTGCCGTTTCTTACGAGATCGGCAAACAGTCTTTGAATAGCCTCTGTGGTTATGCTGTCTAAATTCCCGGTAGGTTCGTCCGCGACCAGAATCGGCGGGTCATTGGCCAGCGCGCGGGCAATGGCGGCCCGCTGCTGTTCGCCGCCGGACAATCCGGCAGGCAGCTTGTCCGCATGCTGCGAGATGCCTACCTGCGCAAGCAGCGCCTCAGCCCGATTGCTGCGCTCATTTTTTGGGATAATACTTACGAAGTCCATTGCAAGCAGCAGATTTTCCCTGATGCTGAGGGTTGGAATAAGCTGAAAGAACTGAAAGACTATGCCGACATTTTCTCCACGCCACTTTGCCAGTTGGCTTTCGTTCAATGTGTGGACATCGGTGGAATTAATCTTGACCGTCCCCCGGCTGGGATGGTCAATGCCTGTCAGCATATTAAGAAGAGTGGATTTGCCGCTGCCCGACTTTCCGACAATCGCCACATGCTCCCCTCTTTTAATCTGGAGATTGATGTTTTTCAGAGCGTCAAAACGAACTGACGCTGATTCAAACCATCTGGAAACCTGATTGAACTGAATAAAGTTTGACATATGCCTGACAACCTCCTTAATGTCTACGCACTGCTTTTTTATATGATGCGGTTTTGCGCTTCAGGCTAATCGGCGCTATGCCGCTCCAGAGCGCCTCAACAAATTGCTTTACAGCATGGTCCATGCTCTTGCCGCCGTGAACTTCCATCAACTCATATACCGCCAGGCTGTGTATTGCTGAAACGAAAAGGCTGGCCGCGGCCATGGGATTATCGGCCTTAATTGTTCCCCGCGAATTAGCCTCATTCATGTGTGCTGCAAGGGCCTCTGAGAGTTCTACTACCGGCTTGCCCTTAAAGTGGGCGTTCACGTCAGCCATGCTTATTGATGGATTGGTTATCAGATGCATGACGACCGGAATGAGCGTGCGAAAATAAGCCAAAATCTTAAGCCCGATCTCAGTCAGGACGCGGCGCGGGTCAGTCTCTTTTGTAAATGAATTGATTACGGCATTAATATCGACCTGCTGCGGGACCATCGCGGCCAGAAAGAGCGTGGCCTTTGTCGGGTATCGCTGATAAATAGTTGCCTCGGAAACCCCGGCCCTGCGGGCAATTTCCTTGGTTGACCCGAATGCGCCTTTTTTCAGAAACTCTTTCCGCGCGTGCTGCAGCAACTGCTCATCCCTGATAATCTTTCGTCTTCCCATTGTTGCCCCCTTTTATTTATAAGTTAGCACTCACTTATTTTAAGTGATTGATTTAAACTTGTCAAGTTCTTTTTATGAAGAGTGCCGCGGCCTATGCCTTTGCCTATCTAAAGGGGCAGAGGGGAGGGACGGCTTTCATAAGCCCTCCCTCCCTTCTGATTAGCGCCATACCGATAAGCCGATAGAACGCTGATTACTTGCCGGAACCGCAGCAGGATTGAAACCCTGACTTTTTCGTGTCGTCCGAGCAGCAGTTTTTGAACACAGCTTCACATTTTTCTTTGAGCCCTTCGCCTTTGATATCAATGCGAAGTCCGTCTTCGGTGCCGGTAATCTTGATATTACAGCATTCTTTTTCCATTTCTGTTCACCTCCTTTCAGCCTTTTAGTATTTTAAAACAATAGAACATACCTGCCAAAAAAAATTACTTCAGAAAATCTTTTATGGTCTTGACCACGTCCTTATTTACCCTGCAGCGAAAAAGCTGGCCCTCACGCACACATGTTATTAATCCGGCATTCTGGAGTTCTTTGAAATGATGCGAGATTGTGGACCTTGAAAGTTTCATGCAGTCGCAGATTTTTGTAAATGCCTTCTCCATGCCTCCTTTTACAGCACAGCACGGCTCCCCTTTTATGTGAAACTCCGCCATAGCCTTGGACCCTTCGGGTACGCAGCAGTTTTTGTAAAGCATCATAAATATCTTCAATCGCTGTTCATTTGACAGGGCCTTGAAGATTTTCGTATAGTTCGTTAGTTTCATAATCATAGAATAACCGGAATTTAGTTTTTTGTCAAGGATTTTTTTTGACGGCTATTTTCAACTAAAACATCCCCCGGTCCAGGGTCCTGTACTGAATAGCCTCTGAAACATGATGCGCCTGAATATCCGCCGAGCCTTCCAGATCCGCAATGGTGCGGGAGACTTTCAGTATCCTTGTGTAAGCCCGCGCAGAGAGACCGAGTTTCTGCATCGCGGTTTCAAGTATGCCCTGAGCCTCTTGTTTGGGCGTGCAGTATTTTTTGATGTGCTTTGAGCGCATTTTGGCATTTGAATAAATGCTGTCTTTTTTAAATCTCCCCACCTGAGTCTTTCTTGCATTTTGAACCCTGCGGCGGATGTCTTTGGACGGCTCGCCGGAGAGGTCTTTTGAAAGTTCCTTGTACGGAACCGCCGGAACTTCTACATGTATGTCAATCCTGTCAAGCAGGGGGCCTGAGACTTTCTGCCTGTAGCGCTGTATGTGTGAAGGCGGGCATGTGCACTGATGCCGCGCATCGCCTGTGTATCCGCAGGGGCAGGGGTTCATGGCGCATACAAGCATGATTGATGCAGGGTAGGTGATGGAGCTTACCGCCCTTGAGATGGTCACTGAACCGTCTTCAATGGGCTGGCGCAGGACTTCAAGCACATTTCTTTTGAATTCAGGAAGCTCGTCAAGAAATAAAACTCCGTTATGCGCAAGGCTCACCTCTCCGGGTTTTGGAATTTGTCCTCCACCCACCATTGCCACATCTGAAAGCGTATGGTGCGGAGAGCGGAACGGCCTTGTCGCAACAAGGGACTGCTCGTTTCTGAGCAGCCCCATTACGCTGTGAATCCTTGTTGTCTGAAGCGATTCTTCAAATGTCATGTCAGGCAGTATAGTTGAGATTCTCTTTGCGAGCATGGTCTTGCCCGAGCCCGGCGGCCCTATCATCAGGACATTGTGATTTCCCGCAGCCGCAACTTCAAGCGCGCGCTTTACATGCTCCTGTCCTTTGACATCGGCAAAGTCGTCCTGATAAACGGAGTTCTCCTGCATGACAGACTCTATGTTAACCGCCGTAGGTTGAACTGCATTTGAGTCCCTGAAAAATTCTATGAGTTGGGGGAGGCTTTCAAAGCCATAGACATCAATGCCGCTTACAACCGCGGCCTCTTTGGCATTTTCATTCGGAAGGATTAACCCCCTGAAATTTTTCTCCCGCGCCCTGATTGCCATTGAAATGGCGCCTTTTACAGGCTTCAGCCGCCCGTCCAATGACAGCTCGCCTGAAAGCATAAATCCCCGCGTAGCATCCGGTTCAATTATGCCTTCTGCCACAGTTATCCCAAGCGCAATAGGCAGGTCAAATGCCGAGCCCTCTTTTTTTATGTCGGCAGGCGCGAGGTTTACAGTGATTTGTTTTAGCGGGAAATTAAACCCTGTGTTTTTAAGCGCCGCCCTAACCCTGTCTTTGCTTTCTTTAACTGCCGTATCAGGCAGTCCTACGGTGGAGAAATGGGGAAGTCCCTTTGAAGTGATGTCCACCTCAACCTCAACCACATGCGCGTCAATGCCGATTAACGCAGCGCTTAAAATTTTGGAAAGCATGCAGACTCCTTCTGTAAAAAAGTTCTTTTAAAATGCTGATTTGCAATATTAGACGAAAAGCCCTAAAATCTGCAAGCAAAATTCACCCTTCTTGATGTAAAATAAACGGAATCTTAAGGGCATTAAAGGAGGTTGTCATGTTTAAAGGCTCAATTGTTGCAATAGTCACGCCGTTTAAAAACGGCAAGGTTGATGAAAAGGCGCTCGGTGATTTGATTGAATGGCATATTGCCGAAGGCACAAACGCCATTGTCCCGTGCGGCACTACCGGAGAATCCGCCACTCTGGATTATGAAGAACATTACAGGGTGATTGAAATAACGGTCAAGGCTGTTAATAAGCGGGTGCCTGTCATTGCAGGCACAGGCGCAAATTCAACTGATGAGACCATTATGATTACGGAGAAGGCAAAAAAATTAGGCGCGGATGCCGCACTGCTTGTTTCTCCATATTACAACAAGCCCACACAGGAAGGGCTTTACAGGCATCATAAAAAAATCGCAGAGGCGGTTGACATACCGCAGATTTTATACAATGTCCCGGGACGCACAGCCGTAAATATGCTTCCGCCTACGGTTGCAAGGCTTGCAGAAATTAAAAACATCGTCGGCATCAAAGAGGCAACAGGCGACATGAAACAGGTAAGCGAGGTGATACGCCTCTGCGGGGACAGAATGGCTGTTATATCAGGTGATGACTTTACGACATTAACCCTGCTTGCACTCGGAGGAAAGGGTGTAATCTCTGTTTCAGCAAACGTTGCGCCAAAAGATGTCGCTTCCATGTGCAAGGCATGGGATTCAGGCAATTTACAGGAGGCAAGGAGGCTTCACTTTAAACTGGAACCCATAAATCAGGTCATGTTTATAGAGACAAACCCTATTCCTGCAAAGACCGCCTTAAGCATGATGGGTAAAATTCAGGAGGAGTTCAGACTCCCGCTTTGCCCGATGAGCGATGCAAATAAAGAAAAGTTAAAAAAGACACTTGCGGACTACGGGCTTTTAAAGTAAGTTGACAGTTGTTTGTTTTTCTACTGTCAATGGTCAACTGATAACTGTTAACTGTCTTTAAAGTTACGGCACCTGGAGCTGTTCGCTTGTCTCAATGTTCAGGCTTGGGTCATAGATGTAGCCGCTTTTTGTAACATTCTGCACTGTCAAGGTGTAAACGCCCTGTTGTGTGGAGTTAAGCCTGAAGGAAGCAAGACCTCCGGTATTAGTAGTAACTGTCTGAACTGATGTCTGCCCGTCAGGTTTTGTCCATTGGGCAGTAACAGAAGCTCCGGCTATTGCCTGCATAGCCTCGTTGTAGATTTGAACTTGTCCCTGTACCTTGTAAGTTCCGCGGTAGGTCATCATGATGCTGTTGACAAAAACGGCAGGCAGGGTATCGCTGACTGTGAAAAATACTCCGGAAAATGCACCCCAGTGTCCTTTGTTGTCCTGTGCGCGCACAAGCAATAAGTGCTTGCCCGGAGCAAGTCCGGTTGTATTAACATTGGCTGTGACCGGTTCAACTACTTCGTCAAATATGCCGTCGCCTGCCGCCATCGGCTGTGGTGTGCCGCCTGCGGCGGGTGGCAGGTCAATGTAGTATTCAACTGCCGAAACCGGCATTGCACGGTCAGGCACAATACCGGGGAAATTCGGATCTGACATCCAGCCTGTTTTTGTGTCGTTTGCTGTTGCATTAAGCGCGACCGTGCTTCCCTGCGGCACTTCAGCCGGTGATGCGCTGACTCTTAGAGAGTCAGGTCCGCGTGTGACCTCATAAGGGTCAGGGTCAACGCTCTTTGCGGCGTAAATGAACGCCGGCATATTCAGGGATATTTCGTTCAGCAGTTCAGTGCAGGAAGACGGCTGGCTTGAGCCTATCTCAAATGTATATCCGGCTATGTTAAGTTCCTCGTATGCCCAGTCCTCGGTAGCGCCTGCGGCAGGATACCAGTTGTCGCCCATTATGGATGTATAACCGTTGTAGCTTGCGTATTTGTAAGCAAGCGCTGATAAGCCGGGTTTGTCGGGCGGTACCATATTCCATGGCGGCTGTGAATATCCATTGCCCCACGGCCATACTATGTAATGCCCTGACTGGTGAAGCGTAATCATGCTTCCGCTTGTGTCTGCCGGGTCAGGGAAAATGGCGCGCAGTGCATCGGAGATTGCCTTTGTTTCAGGCTCTGACTCTACAGCCGGTCCGCGGTAAGTTCCCGAGCAGGCGCTGGCGCTTGATCCAGGGCCGCCCCAGTTGGATGCAAAATTGCGGTTAATGTCAATGCCCCATAAACCGGGGTTGCTGCAGCCGTCATTGTTGTCTATGTTTTTTCTCCAGTATGCGCCTGTTTCAGCCATCATCCTGCCGTCGGGGTTGCCCATTGGAACTATGTATATATCGCGCCGGTCCAGAAGCCATGTGGCATCGGCATTAGTACCGTAACCGCTGAGCAGCCAGTCGGCAAAAGCCATTGCCGCCTCTGCTCCTGCCATTTCAATGGCGTGAATATTTCCTACCATGAAAAAGGCAGGCTTGGGTCCCGGTATGCCCTGATTTGTCAATTTAAGCATCCACAGGTCGTATCCTGATACTCCTCCGGTCTGAATTTTTTCCCAACTGTCGCCTATGTCAATCACCTGCGCAAGCGTTGGATGGGCAGACTGATAAGCTGACAACGCAGTTTCAATCTCTGCCGGTGTGCGGTAGCAGGTATAACCCGGCGGCGACTGAACCTGTGAGGTGCGTTCATACTCAATTTCAATTCGGATTCCCTGCGCCTGAAGCTCTGCAAGTTCTCCTGACGATAAAATCGCAACGACATATCCCTGTCCCGGAGGCGCATCCAGCAGTGTAAATCTGCCGGCAAGCTCAGCCTTTTCAGCCCAGCTTGAGTACGGGATACGGACAACGATAGGTCTGTTTTGAGAGGTCATAGCATCCTGAGCTGCCGTGCAGTATGCCGGTATCAGCAGTAATAAGAAAAGGAACAAAAAGAGCGGGAAATGAATGCGCTTCGTAACTACCTCCTTTACGGATTTATTCAGCCAAAGAGTATCTATTGAGCGAATATATAATAATAACATGTAATCAGCGGATTTTCAATCAGGATAAAGCGTTCTGTAGTAACAGTTGCAAAAGAGTATGCTTTTATTGTTGTTTTGTTTTCCCACTGACAACTGTTTACTGTTCACTATTCACTGTCTTTACTGGCGGGAGCGTGTGGGAATCGAACCCACCCTTCCCGATTTTGTCGGGAAACACCGGATTTGAAGTCCGGGAGGGACACCAGAACCCTATGCACTCCCATTGCAGCTCAATATTACCGCATTTTTCAGGCGTCCTGCAAGTAACCTATAATCCTGTTAGAGCCGATTATCTCAAAACAGTTATTTCATAATACCTGTAGTTGACATATATGACAACTGCAGGTATTATGAAATATGGAGGGTTGACTATGACCAAGTATACAGTTATGCAATATGTGGAGCTGTTTCACCTGCTTTTCCTTGACCAGTTGGGGCGGAAAACAGATAAGAGGTTCTATGCCCTGAAAGGAGGGTGCAACTTACGTTTTTATCTGAAAAGTATCCGCTATTCCGAGGACATGGATATGGATGTCTATGACCTTCCAAAAGACAAGCTTCGGGATACGGTGGTGAGTATTTTAAAATCAAAACCTTTTGTACAAATCCTTCAGGTGCACGGGATCATTATTGACCGCTGGTCTGAGCCGAAACAAACTGAGACAACTCAGCGATGGAAAGTCGGGCTGGCTGTTTCCGGTTCCGGCATCGTACTCCCTACAAAAATAGAGTTTTCAAGAAGAGGAATGAAGGGGAACACTGTATTTGAGCCTGTAGGTCCTGAACTTGTAAGGACATACAATCTCTCGTCTATTATGTCTAATCATTATGACATTCACAGCGCTTATGAGCAAAAAGTGGAAGCCCTGGTAACCAGAAGTACACCGCAGGCAAGAGACATATTTGACCTTAATTTACTGCTGAATGCAGGGGTAGACAAAAACATATCAAACAGCAAACTGAGAAGCCATCTCTACATTGCTGAATCAAATGTCATGTCAGTTGCCTTTGATGTATTTAAAAGCCAGGTGCTTTCTTACCTTCACCCGGATTACCAAAAACAGTATAATTCAGAGGACGTCTGGGATGAAATAGTGCTAAAGGTTGCTGAAGCCCTTAAAGGGGAAGAGTCATGAGACTTACAGATGTGCTTGCGCGCCTTAAAAAATTAGAAGCGCCTGTTTTCCGGACTGCCGATGTAATGGCGTACTTAGACATAAGGAAAGACCATGCAAGCAGGCTGCTTACACGTCTGAAAGATTCCAATCATATTGTCTGTATTAAGCGGGGATTATGGGTATTCCCTGAGGCATTGGAACCGCTGGCATTGCCTGAGCATCTCACTGCGCCTTTTCCAAGCTATATATCCATGCAAAGCGCGCTTTATTACCATGGCATGATTTCTCAAATTCCTGCAATAACTTATTCTGTTTCTCCGGCAAGAACGCATCTTTTCAAAACACCTCTGGGGACCTTCTCCATACATCATGTCACCCCGGAGTTTTTCTTCGGCTATGAGCCGGCCGGCAAATCCGGAATCAAAATGGCAGTTCCTGAAAAGGCGCTTCTTGATTTCTTTTATATGGGACCGGCAAAGTCAAAATTATTCCGTTCCCTGCCTGAACTTGATCTCCCGAAAAAATTCAACATTATGAATGCCCGCCGTATGATTAAGCGAATCAACTCCCCCGGACGCCGTACATTAGTTGAGATGCGGTTTCAGGAACTCATGACAGAGCTAAAAAAATCATGACAAATATTCTGAATCAGAATTAAGTATGGTGGGGTTTGTTCTAAAAAAATGATACCAACAAAAATTCGTCATTCCTGCGGAGGCAGGAATCCAGTCTTTTCATGTATGCAAAAAACAAGACCTGCCACCACGAAATGCTAAAAGTAAAGACCGGATCCTCGTCACTCTATTAAGCCGCTTTCCATTGCAAAGAAAGCCTGCGGCTTGAAACAGCACAATCACGCAAATAGAGGTTAATCAGAGTTTGATATGGTATTTCTGCTTCTTTCGAGAGTTTTTTGAAATACTTGATTGTTTCCTCATCAAGCCGGATTGTAACCTGTCGTTTTAGGCGACTGGCATAAGGATTTTTTTTAGCTTTTGAAAAATCGTATTCTTTTCTCATATTTCACCACCTTTTCCAATATTGTTTTTGTTCTGAACGCGTTGCTTTGCGGGCAGATATAATTCTTATTACTTCATCGTTCTTTCGATAACAGTGGCAAACAACAAGAATGCGACGATTGGAACTTAAACCAAGAAGTATAAATCTATCTTCTTCTGAATGGTCCGGGTCATGAAGAAGCAAGGCATTTTCATCAACGAATACTGTTTGCCCTTCCTCAAAGGATATACCATGTTTCTTTTTGTTTTGGGAATTTTTATTTCCGTCCCATTCAAAAGATATGTCTGCCATAACTACAATATAACTACATTGTAATGTTTTGTCAATAGTTTTTTGCTAAAAAATACGTGGGATATCACACCTATATATTCTATTTGCAGCGGTCTTGCCGTACAATTACTTTAGCCGGTCAAATTTTATAAATGCTAAAAGTAAAGACTTGACCCTCGCATCCCGGATGTGATTACCAAGGAAAGTAAAACGGGTTCAGTTGTATTAGGACGCAACCCGACATCATATTGTGAAGAGCTTGTCGTTTAGAAGTAAACATAACCATAAGATACCCAATACCTATTATTGATGCGGAAACCATTCCTTTAGCTGCTTTGTGACATTATCGCTGATTTTCTACGAAATATTACCGCATTTTTCAGGCGTCCTGCAAGTAACATCAAGTCCCTACTTTAAATTTTTAGTCAACTGCTAAGACTTAAAGGGATATGGCGAGAGCGTATTGATTAAAAAATTGATGATTATTGGTTAAAGGCTGTATTATGCTCTTTCTCGAGATTCACGAATAGCCTCTAATATTTCCTTGCGTGAAATATTCTTATGTAAACCAGATATGTCAAATGGTGAGCGGCGAGCAGGAGTCTTTGGCACAATGGAAAACATGTCCCCTTTTCTGCGACGAATAACAATTTCCTCTTTTTTAGATTCTTCAAGGACGTCTGACAATTTTTCCCGGGCCTGAGAGTAAGTGTATGTCTTCATTTATTTAGCCACCTTTATGTTAAGATTTCTTGCCACATCACACATGCGGTCATCAAGGCTGATGAGCGGCAATTTATTTTCAATGCAGCATTGCAGATAATATGCATCATAAGCGTATATATTGAATCTTGTAGCAATTTTTAAAGCATCATGTATTCTTACAGGCACTAGCTTGACGGCTATCCTCTGAGATATATCATAGGCATTTATTACTTCTCGATCAGTAAGCCGTCCTTTTTTTCTGACTGCAATCAATGCATTCCCGATTTCGTATGGCAAAATTTCAGGTGAGATTATTTTACCTTCAAGTGTTTTATTAATAATCCAATCCCTATTGGACTCATCAAGTACAACGGCAAGAAATGCGCTCGCATCCGCTACGATTTCCATGATTTAATTGTACAACTCAGCAGTATAATTGTCAAGTATTGTTTTGCGCCTCAGTTTTATCTCTATTCAGCCGAATTTCTAATTTTTAATACGATGCGTTAAACTAAATTCATCCCAATTTATGTTAAATATACTTGACATTAATGCTTAAAAATGGCAAAATGTTAAATATATGAAACAATTAGGTGAAAAAATTCAAGGTCAAAGAAAACGTTATAAACTTTCACAGGCAGAGCTTGCCCAAAAGACCGGCATCAGCCGGACTTCGCTCAGCCAGCTTGAAAGCGGTGCAATTACAGATATCGGCATACGGAAGGTCATGAGAATTCTTGAATATCTCGGATTGGAATTGACAGTCCGTCCGGCAGGGGCGCCTCCTACCCTGGATGAACTAAAGAAAGAGATGGAAGCAGAAAAGAGGCGTTCATGAAAAACACTCTGGCTGTGTGGACAGCGGGACAAAGAAGCGGCATCATTGAACAGGACGAGGAATACGTTTTTAATTATCTCCCGGATGTGTCAGACAGGTATGCTGTATCCCTGACCATGCCGGTGCGTCTGCAAAGCTGGACTCATAAGACCCTGCATCCGGTTTTTCAGATGAATCTGCCTGAAGGGGCGCTGTTAGCCGCCATCAAAAATGCGCTTGCAAAAATCGCCCGTGTGGATGATCTGACATTGCTCAGTGTAGTGGGTACGAATCAGATTGGCCGCAACCGTTTTACCCTGACTGAAGAACAATCTCCGGCTTTTAAATTATCGCCGGAGTCGCTTGAGGACATTCTTCATTATCCTGATACAGGAGAACTTTTTAATGAATTGCTGCAAAAGTATGCCATGCATTCAGGTATTTCAGGAATTCAGCCAAAGGTGCTGCTTGACGCTAAAGACCGCGCCACTGTGCATGTTTTATCCTATATTGTCAAATCATGGGGCTCGGATTATCCTTATCTCGCCGCAAACGAGTATTTCTGCATGAAAGCAGTACGGAGGGCAGGTCTGCCTACGCCAGAAAATTTTCTTTCCGATAATGGAAAGCTGTTTGTGATGAAACGGTTTGATATGACGGATGCCGGAGAATACGTTGGATTTGAAGATATGTGCGCGCTGCAGGGGCTTGGGACTGAAGACAAGTACACCGGCAGTTATGAGCGCGTGGTTAGAACAATCAACGACTATGTGTCACCCAGATACCGGCAGATAGCGCGTGAGCAGTTTTTTGCGGCATTGGCGCTTACGGTAATGCTGCGGAACGGCGACGCCCATCTGAAAAATTTCGGCGTGCTGTATGCGGACCCGACAAGGGGGGGAACAAAGCTTGCACCGGTGTATGATATCGTGACGACAACTGCGTATATCAGCAGGGACGTTCCTGCGCTGACTATTGGCGGTACGAAAAAGTGGTGGGACAGGAAAACGCTTGAGAAATTTGCTACAGCGCATTGCGGTCTTTCTGCATCCCGGGCTGCCGAGTTGATAAGTGAATCAGGTGATGCGGTTCAGGACATAAAACCCGAACTTAAGAGATATATAAAAGATCATTCTGAATTTTCTCCGGTCGGCAAGGGTATGCTCAAGGCATGGGAAGAGGGAGTGAAATCTTTATTGCCTTAAATGTCTATACACATATGATATATTCATTTAAACACCGGACCAAAACAGAAAGCAGACATAACCGTCACACAGGGTTGTGTCTGCTTTCTGTCAGACTGCTAAAAACTTTTTAACTAAGATGCTTATTGACCAGTTTGGTCATCTCAAACATTGAGACCTTGCCTGCACCCCTGAACACCGCCTTCAGATTTGCGTCAGCATTGATCATTCTCCTATTGACGCTGTCCTGAAGCTTGTTTTTCTTGATATACTGCCAGAGTTTCTTTGTTACCTCTGTCCTCGGGAGCGGTTTGCTGCCTACAACGCTTGACAGCGCATCGCTGATCTTCATCGGCTTCATGAACGCTGCATTCGGAGTCCTTTTTTTCTTTACTGCCTTCTTTGCCGCCTTCTTCTTCACAGACTTCTTTGCCGCTTTTTTGGTTGGCATATCTGCCTCCTCCTTTTTAAAAAAGGTTATTGGTTAATAACGCTATGTAAGATTGTGCACGTTTTTAAGAAATTTTTCAACAGTTTTTTTTACTGTCAGCCTTTCAGGATAAATTTTCTGACGTCGCCGACCCGCAGGGTGACCCTGCTGCTGTCAAGGAATTCAAGAAATGGAAGGGCGTATTTCCTTGTGGTGCCGAGGATGTCGCGGAATTCCGCAACGGTCAATTCCTGTTTTTTCTTAAAGAAATCTCCGAGACTGCTAAGCATTTTTTCATAGCTTGACAAGGGGATGTAGAGCGAGTCGTTTATCCGCACAAGGCTTTTCTCAGCCGCCATGATTTTTAACAATTCATTTACTTCTTTTTCACCGGCGGCAACGGCTCTCGCAAGCTCATCCTTCATGGGGGGCTGAAAGGCGGCGCTTTCAAGCGCGCGCAGTATTTTGTTTTTTAAAAATTTCTTGTCATCGCTTAAGGAGACGTTAAATGTTTTTAATCTCAGGAATTCCTTTTCAACCGCAAGGTCTTTGATTAAAGCCATGAGTTCATCTATGGTTTTCTGGCACAGCCCTTTAAAGAGCGTCTTTAAATTTTCTTTGGGCATGCCTGCCTTCAGAGGATTTTTCTTGTGAAAATCGCTTACGGCGTAAAGGACTTTTTTTGTAAAACCCTCACAGGAGCTTTTATGAAAAAGCCTCCCGCCTGAATTGACCGCTGCGCCTTTTTTGACAAGTGAATTGAGCGCATTTTTTATTTCCGGTATTTCTGCCTTAATCCAGCCGTGAAGGCTCAGGGGAGCTATGCCGTTAATGCCTGATTGAAGGATTTTTGACAGGAGCTTTTCCTCAAGCGTCCCGCACCTGAGGATATTGAGGTCTTCAATGCCTTCTTTTCTTTTTCTTCGTTTCGGAGAAGGGTCCAGCACTTCACCGCCCCCGATGGTAAGAAGAGGCGAGAACTGCCTGATGATATATCGGTCTCCAGACAGGACCACTGCAGGACTTTGAAGCCTGAACTGGCAGTATGCCTTATCTCCGGGATTAAGCTTCTCTTTGTCATAAATTATAACTCTTGCCATGATTTCTGAAGTCCCTGTATGAATATGCACGAGGCTCCTGCTTTTGACAGCCGGGGCTTCCCCCAGAATCTCAAGCCAGGCATCTATAACTGATGCAGGCTTTATCATGTCGGGCAGGGTAAGCACGTCTCCCCTCCGGATTTCTTCCTTTGAAACTCCCTGCAGGTTTACCGCAGCCCTCTGTCCCGCATATATTGTCTTTAACATTTCACCGTGGCTCTGAAGCCCCCGGACCTTTGTCTTTATGCCCTTTGGCAGGATTTCAACAGCCGCATCCGCAGAGAGGCTTCCCGAGACTGCCGTCCCTGTTACAACAGTGCCGAACCCTTTGAGCGTAAATACCCTATCTATCGGGAGCCTGAACAGACCATTTGCAGGCTTTGCATCAATATTCCCTGCCGCCTTCCTGATTTTTTCCTTCAGCAGATCAATATTATCCCCTGTTTTTGCAGAGACCGGAATTATTTCAGCGCCGTCAAGAAAACTGCCTTTTACAAAATTTTTTATTTCACCGGCGACGAGATTGAGCCAGTCCTTTTCAACGATGTCTGACTTGGTAAGCGCAATCAGTCCCTTTTTAACCTTTAACATGTCGCATATTGCAAGGTGTTCCCTGCTCTGGGGCATAATGCCTTCATCAGCGGCAATAACCATAAGCATAATGTCAATCCCGCCTACGCCTGCAAGCATGTTTTTTATTAATTTTTCATGACCCGGCACATCTACTATGCCGACTTTAATCCCGTCAGGGTATGAGAGGTACGCAAAGCCGAGGTCAATGGTGATGCCGCGCTCTTTCTCTTCCTTCAGCCTGTCCGGGTCAATGCCTGTGAGGGCTTTTACAAGCGAGCTTTTGCCGTGGTCAATGTGTCCTGCTGTGCCGAGAATGACGTAGTGCATGGTTATATTAAAAGAAGGCTGGAATGATTTATAAGGGTGTTTGCCATTGATTCAGGGAATCAGTTTAAGCCCTGCATAGCAGCAGCAGTGTTCGTGGTCCAGATCATTGATAAAGGACCGCTCATTGCCGTCTTCAAAAAGCACCTTCACCATGCAAAAGCCGCCGGAAAGGTCGGAATGTTTTTCTTCAATGACTTCTCCTGTGCCCCATATATCATATTTCAGATGCCTTACCTTATCGCCCAGCTTAAGATACAGCCGCCTGCGCATAATTTAATTATAAAATTTTAAGTCAAAAAAAGCCTTTTATTCAGAATCAGCAATATTAAAGTTCTTTACTATTTAACTTTTTCTCCCGCGCCGTCTGCCTGAATTATATATTTTATTTAAATATTTGTCACTGCCAATTTTTGCCGGAATTGAGGTATAATTATAAATTAACGAACTATCAAACATATAAAAAACTGAAAGGATGGTGTATTGATATGGGAATTAAAAGAATAGGCATTATCACCAGCGGAGGAGACTGCGGCGGTCTCAATGCAGTTATAAAAAGTGTTGCGCGGGAAGCATATGCTCACGGCATAGAATCAGTTGTAATCCCCAATGGATATGCAGGTCTTTATAATCTTGCTGATTTAAAAGAAGTTGTTATTCTTAATGCGGAGAGAGTGAGCCGCATAGAGGCATCGCTTGCAGGTTCTGAAGCAGGTCATTCACGGGTAAAAATAAGCAAGATTGCCGACCCTGACAAATATGAACGCATAAAAAACGGACTCAAGAAATTTGCTATAGACGCCTTGATTATAAGCGGCGGCGATGATACCGGAAGTGTTGTTGTGGACCTGTCTTCTCAGGGGATTCCATGCATTCATGTCCCTAAAACCATGGACCTTGACCTTCAACCTTACAGTGTAGGAGGCGATTCTGCAATCAACAGGATAGCTGTTTTTACAAGAGACCTTAAAACTACAGGCATGAGCCATAACCGCATTCTTGTAATTGAGGTCTTTGGAAGATATGTAGGGCATACAGCCTTATGCGGCGGAATAGGCGCAGAAGCCGACTGTATTCTGCTCCCTGAGGTGCTTGTAGACTTTGATGTTGTATATGAACACATGAAGGCAACTTATTTTGCGAGGGTAGACAGAAGCGATGTGAAAGCGGGTACATACATTATTGTTGTTGCCGAAGGGATTAAGACCGCAAGCGGAGAAATGCTTTATGATGAATCTGCAGGCATTGACGCATTCGGGCATAAAAAACTTGCAGGAGCCGGCAAATATGTGAGACAGCAGCTTGAGAAAAGGTTAAAGGCGGACCCTGATGTAAAGGAATTTATGAAGAGGGTCGGCATGTATATCCCCAGTATTTATGAGATTCCGGAGGCAAGGGAAGTAACACCGGGTCATCTTGTACGTTCAGGGCAGTCATCAGCATTTGATGTCAATTTTGGTCAGAGGGCCGGAGCGGCAGCAGTACTTCTCCTGCTCTCAGGCAGGACAGGGAATACAGTAGTCAATGTACAGGGCAGTAAGATATTTTATATGCCGACATCAGAGGCAATAAAACGAAGGGGAGTTGATGTTAACGAGATTGCACTTTTTGAAAACCTTGGCACATGTTTCGGAAGAAAACCTCAGAAATTCAGCTATGAATTTGAAGAGGCCAAGATGCCAATAGAGCGGCATCTGTAATCTGAACAGAGGTTATACCAGATAAGAGAACCTTTCCCTGAATTCAGTGGCGCTCATGCAGCCTGCCTTTGCAAGCCTTGCGAGTTTCCGGGGAGTGAAATCTTCCTTTTCAAGCCTTATCATGTACTCCCTGCCGACCAGATACGGCTCTGACTTAATGTCAACATATCTGAGCCGTGTCTTCTTAGTGACAGGATCAATCATTTTTCTGAAAAGAATAGGGATTAATCTGTCTTCAAAAAACGTAATCATTGCGCCTTTCCCGCCATTCAGAAGAAACTTCACGGCGCTGTATCCGAGATTCCTCGTATATGCCGCATCAAAGGGAATTGGGTCAGCAGCCCTTAACTCATATCCGATGTTTTTATGGATAATTTTGACTTTTATTCCGCGCGACTCCATGCTTTTACTTACAAATTGCTCCATGATTCTTCCAAATTGGATATCTGAGAGATGCAAATCTCCTTTATCGTCTTTCCCAACATGCTCATACCGGGAAAGTTCTTTAACATTAATCTTGCCTGCAACTCCCTCTGCGAGTATTGCAATGCCGTGAAGATGTCCATGGGAAAGCCGTTTTATGATAGAGCCTTCAAGCAAATCAGCCACTTTTGTGAATTTCAGTCTTTTTTCTTTGAACTCTTCAGGGATAAGTGTAATTGTTGCTCCTGAAGCTTTCCCTATACCGAGCGCCAGATGCCCTGTATATCGGCCCATTGTTGTCACAAAATACCACCGGCCTGTTGTACGGGCGTCTTCTATAATATTTTCAACTATTTCAGTCCCCCAGTGCCTTGCTGTCTCAAATCCGAAGGTCGGATTTCCTCCCGGCAGGGGAAGGTCATTATCTATGGTCTTTGGCACATGAACAACAGAAATCAGCCCTATGGTTCTTCTTTCTATCTCTCTGGCCATATATGCCGTGCCGTCACCGCCGATTGTGATAAGGAATTTGATGTTCAATTTCTTCAATGCGTTTACCATGTTTTTGAATTGTTTTTCCGGATTATCAGGAAAATCTCTTGAGGTTCTTAGTATGGAGCCGCCGCGGTTATGTATATGCCATGAATTTTTTTCAGTTAAATGGATTGTCTTGCTTACATCTCCCCGGAAAAGCCACTTAAAGCCGTCCATAATGCCTATGACTTGCAGGCCTTTGCTTACGGCTTCAACTGTTGCAGCGCTTATCACGCCGTTTATGCCGGGCGCAGGACCGCCGCCGACCAGGATGGCAAGCCTTTTTTTCATGAGAGCTTTTTTAGTGAGTCTGCCAGGTCTTTTCTGACGCTGACCGGCTTAACTGTTTTTTTGACGATATCCATGGTGTTTACGACCTTCAGCCTGTCAAAGAGCAGTCCGAATTTGTCCTCAAGCTCAACCACAATGGGCTTTTTGGCTTCTGCGGGCATGTCCCACCACTTTTTCTTAAACGGGCCGAAGCCCTTTTTTCTAACGCTGTAAATAAACTGCTCTTCGGTCTGTCCTTCTTTCTTTTCCTTTGCACATTCTTTATGGAGGTAATCATAAACCTCTGACTTTAATGCAGACGGCATGGATGGGTTGTCATAGATTATATTTTGGAATCCTGTTGCAAGATGCACCTCCGCGGTTCCTGTCTCAGGAAACTTAACGAATGCTTCCTCGGGAAGTGTGGATGCGCCGTGCTGTACGGCGCCTGAAAGCCCGTATTCCTTGCGCGCCGCATCTGAAAGCGCAGTGAGGGTATCAAAGTCTATCTTTACTTTGGCAAGGGTGCCGTCCGGGAGTACGACCCCGCCGTGAGTAGTACCGCTTTGCACGCTTATTTTGCTGATACCTATGAGCTTTTTATCAAGTGTCTCCCTGAAGCCGCTTAAAAATGCGCTCATCTCCTCAACCGTGCTGTTTTTGCCTCCGATTTCGCCTATCTCGCCGCCGATTGATATAGTAACGCCCTTAGGCTCAAGGCTCCTGATGTGGGAGGTCATGTCTGCCGTGACTGTATAGTTGGGCGACTGCTGTTCTTTCAGCGGCCCTTTTGACAGGTCCACAAGGGTTGAGGCGTCTATGTCTATGTTGTAAAATTCAGCCTCTACCGCCTCTGAAATAAGCCCCCGTACATAAGTTGTTTCGGCATTGGCATCACTGAGATAATTTTTCCTCACAAACTGAAAATGGTCGCCCTGAATAAAGACAGGGCCTTCGTATCCTTCTTTTACCGCTGCAGCAAGGACGACTGTGGAATATTCAAGCGGCCTTTGCTTTGTATAGCCTATCTCTGACCTGGCGATTTCAAAAATCATTGCGCCTGCATTCATCTTCAGCGCCTTTCTGAAGATTGCCTTAGCAGTGTCATAGGTAAGCCCCCTGATATTCATGGCAGGCACGGTAAAGCCGCGGTAACCCTTTCCAAGTTCTTCGTAAAGCCCCTGTATGGAGGCGGGTACTGCACCGCATGCCTTTGCAATTTCTTTGACAATCAGAAAACGCGCCTTTCTTTTTTCGTCGTCAGCCTCAAAAACAGCGTCATAAATAAGACTGTCCATCTTATTTCTGACGCCTGCCTTGTCTTTTATTGAAACAGAACCGTCTTTAATTTCCGCAACGCCTTTAAGCCATTCCATAGTTGTATCCCTCCTGTTTAAATTTGAAATGATAATTGATAATTTTGCAATTTAAAATGAATAAAGATTCCCTCTGTGCCCTCAGTGGTGAATTGTTTTTGATTAACAGGATAATTATACCAAAATATGCTTATATTTGCAGTTGTGAAAATTACCTTTTAAAAATGCTTGCAAGCTGATATAATTTTTTCAAAATCATTAAATAAATTTGCAAAATCAGACCAATATCAGGATAATCTTAATCAAGGCTTGCTTAATAGTACGCAGCAGGGGGGTACATGAAGACAAAACTGTTTTTCCTGTTCTTATCAATCTTCCTAATTACTGGAAATGCGTATCCTGCCGACAGAAGCGTTACAGTCAAGCCTAAAAACAGTGGCGAAGCCGCAATTCAGCTTAATACAAACTACTATGCCATTATCATCGGGAACAATAACTACAAATATTTCCCGAAATTAAAAACCCCTGCCGCTGATGCAGTTGATGTTGAAAAGATATTAAAGAACAAATACGGCTTTAAGACAAAGTTACTTCTTGATGCAACCCGCAAAGACATCCTCTCAGGTATCAATGAATTCAGGAAGAAATTAGGACAAAACGACAGCCTTCTAATCTACTATGCAGGGCATGGGGAATTTGACAAGACAGCGGATAAAGCCTACTGGCTTCCTGTGGACGCACAGAGGGACAACCCTGTGGATTGGATAATGGCGGATGATATAACAACAAACATTAAGCGGATTACATCAAGACACATACTGGTAGTGGCAGACAGTTGTTATTCAGGCACGCTCACAAGAGGGGCGTCAATAGACACCTCATCAAAAGGCAGCAGGACAGAGTTTCTTAAAAAGATGATGGGGCGACCTTCAAGGACCTTGATGGCAAGCGGAGGCAATGAGCCTGTATCAGATGCAGGAGGAAGCGGACATTCTGTCTTTGCAAGGGCGTTTCTGACAGCGCTTAGTGAGACTGACAAAGGCGTATTTACGGCAGAAGAGATTTTTCATGGACGGATAAAACAGATGGTAGCAGGCAAATCAGAGCAGGTGCCTGAGTATAGCGATATAAGAAACTCAGGGCATGAAGGCGGGGATTTTATATTTCAAAGCAACAGTAAAGAAATAATTGAAGAAGAAATAGAGACAACAGACACCGTGCCCTCTGTTTCTACCCTTGACAATGAGGGTGCAATCAAAGACCCTGTTACTGGCATGGAGTTTATCATTGTCAAAGGCGGATGCTATCAGATGGGTGATACATTCGGTGATGGGTATTCATACGCTGATTCGAAGCCCGTGCATGAAGTCTGCGTGGATGATTTTTATATAGGGAAGTATGAGGTTACACAAGGGCAGTGGGAAAGTGTGATGGGCAATAATCCATCAAAATTTAAAAATTGCGGGGACAACTGCCCTGTGGAACAGGTAAGCTGGAATGATATTCAGGAGTTTATAAAAAATCTCAACAAATTCCCCCTTAGCAAAGGGGGATACAGGGGGATGTTATAAATTCACGATAAACACACACCTGCACCCCTCTTATTAGAGGGGAATCTCAAGCGGGTTCAGGTTTGTAACTAGAACCTAATATTCATATAAGTTATTAGCTACCTGCCCGGATATCAGGGTTCAATTTGCAAAATTGAACCCACAGAAGTGTTTTAAGATTTTATGATTTAGATGTTAAGAAGAATATATGTGGGGTAGTAGGTGCTATTGAGAAATGGATTGATAACAACCCCCTGCGCCCCCTTTTCTAAGGGGGAATAACAACCCCAATTGCTGAAATTCCGCCCTGAGCTTCGGCGATGTTTCAATTTTTTCCTTGAAATATTAAACTATTAACATTATCCTACTTTTATAATTACATGGGTTCTAAAATGAAAGAGATATTACAGCTACCATCAAAAAAATCTTTGAGCAATGCATTAATAAAGCGCTTGGTTAATAATCTTGATGTCGTGAAGATTATCCTCTTTGGGTCTTACGCGTCCGGCAAGCCTAATAAAGACAGCGACCTTGACCTTCTTGTAATTGTAAATACCAAGGAAAAGGGATTGAAGCGTTATGCCATGGTAAGCGAGCTGTTAGAACCAAGAACTATGCCAATGGATATAATTGTCAAAACCCCTGAAGAAATAAAAAAAAGAACCAGAATGTTTGACCCATTTATAAGAAACATCCTAAAAGCCGGAAAAGTTCTTTATGAAAAACCGGCTTGATGTATTTGAATGGATTTCAAAGGCAGAACAGGATTGCCAAACTGCCGAGACCATGGCGCGAAAACGGAAAAAACCAGCGCCGGATGTTGTGGGCTTCCATAGCCAGCAGTGCATAGAAAAATATTTAAAAGCATATCTTGTTGCAAAGAGAATAGAGTTCCCTAAGACACACGACCTCATTAAACTTCTTGAGATAGCGATTGTAAAAGAACCGTTAATGGATATTTATCGTCCTGACCTAAGAATTCTGAACCCATTCTCAGTGCAGTTTCGTTATCCCGGAGAAACCGCAATAATAGAAGATTCAAGACTGGCGCTGAAAACCATGCGAAAGGTGCGAAAGTTTTTTAGGGAGAGATTAGGTCTTTAGTTTTTTTCAACCGGCCTTATTCATAATTAGAATTGGAGAATAAATGCTTATTGACACGCATTGCCATCTTGAGATGGCGGATTTTGACAGGGACAGGGAAGAGGCGCTTAAACGCGCCAAAGATGCCGGCGTTGAATACATTGTCAACATCGGCTCTGACAGGGAGAGCAATGTAAAAGGGCTTAAACTGTCCGCTGATTTTCCTCAGGTGTATCTTTCCGTCGGCATTCATCCCCATGACGCAAAGACCCTTAATGAAAAACTTTATCAGGAAATTAAAGAATGGGCGGGGAAGCCGAAGGTAGCGGCAATAGGAGAGATAGGGCTTGATTATCATTACCTTCATTCTCCGAAAGACCTTCAAATTGAGGCCTTCAAGAGACAGCTTGTCATTGCAAAAAGTCTTAATCTCCCGGTCATAGTCCACAGCAGGGAGGCAGAGGAAGACACCACCAGAATCCTCAAAAAGACCGCTCCGCATAGGGGAGTCCTCCACTGTTATTCAGGCGATATGAATATGGCAAGGCAGGCAATGGACATGGGTTTTTATATATCAATCGCAGGCCCTGTGACTTTTAAAAAGGCAATTCAGTTGAAGGAAATTGCAAGATTAATCCCTGATGAACGCCTCCTGATAGAAACCGACGCGCCTTACTTAAGCCCTGTGCCGGTAAGGGGGAAAAGAAATGAGCCTGCTTATTTAAAATATACCGCAGAAGCCATTGCAGGCATAAGGGGTATAACCCTGTCAGACATATCAAGGATTACGACACTCAATGCCATGAGACTTTTTAAGATAGGCGAATTGCCTGCAAAAGGCGAGATTGCCTATCAGATAAGGGATTCACTTTATCTGAATATCACAAACAGGTGCACAAACAGGTGCGGATTCTGTATAAGGTTTCAGGCGCGCTATGTCAAGGGGCATAACCTGAAACTTGAAAGTGAGCCTTCTGCAGAGGAATTAATCAAAACAGTCGGCGAGCCTAAAAATTATAAAGAGGTTGTCTTCTGCGGGCTCGGTGAGCCTCTCCTCAGGCTTGATGTTGTTAAGAAGGTATCCGCATGGGTAAAACAAAAAGGCGGCAAGGTCAGGATAAACACCAACGGACACGGCAGTTTAATTCATGGAAGAGACATACTTCCTGAACTTCAGGGTCTTGCGGACTGCGTTTCAGTGAGTCTTGACGCTGAAGACAAAGATAAATATGAAAAAGTCTGCAAGCCCGAGTTTAAAGGCGCATTTGATGCAGTCATTGCTTTTATCAGAGAGGCAAAAAAATATATACCTGAAGTCAAAATCACAGTTGTTGATTTGCCTGAAATAAATCTTGAGAAATGCAGGGCTATTGCAGAGGAGCTTGGAGTGGAGTTACGGGTAAGAAGGCTGGATGTAGTGGGGTAAAACCATTTATTAGCTTGACACCGTTGTTGGTGTGTGACATTTTTAAATAGTAACATCACACCCTTAATATTCCCCTTGACACAGTAACTTTCTGTATGCTAAAAAATGTATGTTTTTCTAACATCCAATAAGGGGAGAACTATTGAGAAGGTGCATTATCTTATGTTATATCAAACCGTTCATCTTAATTAACCCCGCCCCAATATTGCTCAGTCAGTCATCTTTTATAAAAGAATTTTTGTTCAAAAATCCATTCTCGGGGGGCTTGTCTTGAAGTCGTTTAATAAAACCCTTCGTATTTACTCTGGAGTTCCGCCTTGAAGCGGCCAAGGGATACATGTGATCTTTTGGGTTTTAGATAACAATCAAAAATAAAGGAGAAATTTCCCATAGAAAAAAGAGAAATGAGTTTATTGTTAATTGTAATGTTTGTATGTGTGTTATTTAGTATAAATGCTTTTGCACTGCAAGACGATTCTGTTATATCCCAGCATATTAAAGAAGCAGACTGAACAAGTGGGCAGAATACAAACAGCGGAAGCGGAATAAAGACAGGACATATTCAGGACAGAGCAGTGACTACGCCCAAAATAACAGATGGTGCAGTTACCGGTGCTAAAATTCAGGATAGTGCAGTATCAACCTCTAAGATTGCTGATGGAGCAGTAACAACAAACAAAATAGCAGACGGCGCAGTGACGGATACGAAAATAACAGGTCCAATATCGGGGTCAAAACTTGGAAGCCATAGCCATTCCGGGGCAGATATTAGTGATGGGACAGTTACGACATCTAAGCTTGCTGACGGAGCGGTGACGCCGTCTAAAATTGGGTTTTATAATAATGTGATTATAGTAGCTCCAAGCGGCGGTGATTTTACCAATCCAGTAGATGCTGTGAATTCTATTACAGATGCCTCAGCAACTAATCCCTATCTGGTAAAGATCATGCCGGGCGTTTATAACATAGACACAAGTAGTGTGCAGATGAAGTCTTATGTTGATATAGAAGGGTCTGGAGAGAATACAACTAAAATAATAGGTAGTTCATCTCCTGCTCCTGTAATGGGTTCTTCAAATGCAGAATTAAGGTTTCTGACTATTCAGGTTGTCAACCTCGGCACAGGTCAAAATGCAGCAATAGTCAACTACCAGACGTCCCCACGGATTAGTAATGTTACAGTTATTACTACCGCACAGTTTGGTATTTTGAATTCCTATTCTAATGCCATTTTAACAAATGTAACAATTGAAGGCATTGGCACATCAACCGGTGTATTCAATATGTACTCGGGTTCTCCAATAATGAGGAACTTAACTATTAATGCTGCTGTAGGCGTGGCTATTCAGCAGGAATGTTCCCCTGTAATGGAAAATATAATAATTAGTGGTGGTCATACTGGCATATATAACTATGGTACTCTTATAATGAGAAATGTAGCAATAGATGCTACATATGCTGGTGTTGAGAATTTTAGTGGGAGTACTGCAAAGATAAACAATTCTATGATAAAAGGGAGTTCGTTTGCGATAAACAGCGGGGCAGGCGCAACCGCTTATGTCGGTAGCACGATGCTTGATGGACAGGTGACAGGTAATGTTACATGTGCAGGAGTATATGATGAAAACTATGCATTTTATCCAAACACTTGTCCTACTCAATAGCCTAAAAACTGTATAATTGTGTAAAAAGTGATATAAGGGGAAGGATAAATACCTCCTTCCCCTTTCTTCCTTTATTCTAACGCGGGATTCAACTGTTTGGCCCGACGAAAATGCTCTTCAGCTTTATGAGTCCATCCCTTATTATTGTAAGCGACACCTATATTTTTGTGGGCCTCAAAAGAAGAAGGATTAGCAATTAATGCCTGTTCGAACATCTCAATAGCCTCATCTATCTGACCATTTTTAGCATAAAGGATTCCTAAAAAGATATAAACTCTATAATCTTTAGGGTTATGCATAATAGCATTCCTGTATGCGTTTATAGCTTCTTTAATCATACCCTTAGCAGTGTACACCATACCCTTACTCACATACATGCCTTCATGGGCTTCAATGTAAGTTGGATTTAACTCAATCGCTTTTTCAAACTGTCCCATTGCCTGTTCATACTGTCTTGCATCTAAGTAGAGGAATCCTAAATGAGTAAATGATTTATCACTTGGCTGATTTTCTACATCCTTTTTTGCTCTGGCTATCTGAAAATTCAAAATGTCTTCTTTATTAAGAGAAAGTAAATCAATAGTCATATGTTTTTTTAACCCCCCTGATTTTTTAAATTCCATTGCTCTGGCAAAATGATATTCGGCATTATCCCAGCGTCCCTTCTCGGCTAATGCCTGCCCTAAGTGTATGTGGGGTCTGGATAGTAATGGTGACTTTCTTACCACATCCTCCCACAAGGTCACTGCATCCTGCCAGACAGCGTTTCTTTGATAAGAGGCGATGGAGAGAACAACAAGGATAGTAGTTAGTAGCAAGTAGCAAGTAGCAAGGGGAAGACGATGTTTAAAACGTGACGAAAGAAAAAAAACAAAACAAACAAAGGCAATTATTAAACCTATGCCTGGCAGGTAAAGTCTGTGTTCAAATATCACATCTATAATGGGGATAACACTTGACTCAACAAACAGGGTTATGAAGAACCAGAAAATGCCGAAAGCCATTATTCGCAATGCGTAACGCGTGATGCGTGATGCGTAAAGAAAATAAATACCAAGGCAAAAAACAACCAAAAGAAACAGAAACGACAGGAACACGTTTGGATTTAGAAAAGAGTTAGATATTGGATAGGCATAATCAAGATTCTGGTTTATTGGCAGAAACAATAATCTGATATAAGTCACAATTACCCTGAACTGGGTAAAGAGATAGTCCAGCCTTGACATATCAGTCTGAAGCCTTGCTGTCTCAGATACATCGCTTAGCAAATCTCCGGCAGATGTGTCAGCCCCGATATAGGAAACAGGGATGATGAGCAGGGTTAGGAGAAAGGGGGTTAGATAGAGAAAACGTAAGGCGTAAAGTGTGAGGCGTGAGGATGAAGGTTGAATTTGAGACTTGCTGAAAAAGAAAAATTCATAAAGTACAATGATAACTGGGAGGGTGAAGGCAATTTCCTTAGTCTTCATGGCAAGGACAGCAGAGAATACAGATGTCAGATACCAGAACACAGATGACAGACTAAAGATTTTTTGCCTCTTGTCAGTGTTCTGTGCCTGCCTGTCCGGTAGGCAGGCTCTGTGCTCTGTGCCTGCCTGTCCGGTAGGCAGGTTCTGTGTTCTGAATTTCACATACATCACCAAACTCAGTAGATAAAAGAGAGTTGCAAGTGATGTAAACCTCTGGACAATGTAAGTGACTGCCTGCGTCTGAATAGGGTGGGAGACAAAGAGCAGTGCGGAGAAGAAAGCAATGATAGCTGATAGGTCATAGCTCATAGTTGATAGTCCATGGTTATTTATTTTTTTACTATGAGCCATGAGCCATGAGCTATGGGCTTTAAATGTCAGAAGGACAAGCCAGTAGACAAGCAGTGCGTTTATGATATGGATTGCGAGATTGACCGCATGATAACCTGTGACATCAAGACCATGCAGTTTATAATTAAGTGCAAAAGTAAGATAGCCTATAAACCGATTTTTAAAAGTGTTGTATAAGGGGAATGCTTTTGCATTTGAAGGTTCTGAAAAATATTGAAGGTCTTTGATAATGGGATTTTCTACAATATTGGATATGTCATCAAACTGAAACGGCACATGGAAGGTGTTGGAGTATACAATCAAACCAACTATAAAAATTAACAAAAGATGGACTATTGGTTTATGCAGGAGACTTATTTTATAAGGCGCATTAACCTTATCTGCTCCTTGTATGTTTTTCATTGAGATAATATAACACTTAGAATACCCATGCTTCAAGAATGAGGTAAGGTGTTGTAAATCCCCATAAAATATGTTTATATATTAGACTATGAAAAAGATTTATCTGATAGACGTTACAAACAGGGACGGGGTACAGACCTCGCGCATCCTTTTGAGCAAGCTTGCCAAGACAATGCTCAATATCTATCTTGATGAAATGGGGCTGTTTCAAAGCGAGGTGGGATTTCCTACCATCAGGCACGAGGTAAATTACATAAACGCAAACCTTGAGCTTGCAAAGGCAGGCGTAATAAAAAGAATGCACCTTGAAGGGTGGTGCAGGGCAGTGAAGGATGACGTGGAACTGACTTTTAAAAACTGCCCGAATATAAAACACCTTAATATATCCATCTCAACATCCGAGATAATGATTCAGGGCAAGTTTCAGGGAAGAAAGGTTTGGAAAGATGTGCTGAATTCAATGATAGAGGCTTTAAAGACGGCAAAGACGCTTGGTGCTGAGACCGTGGGAATAAATGCCGAGGACGCCTCAAGGACAGATGTTGAGAGACTAATTGAATTTGCGCAGGCAGGCAGGGAAAACGGGGCTGACAGGTTCCGTTACTGCGATACGCTCGGCGCAGACGACCCGATAACGATTTATCAGAGGATAAAGCACATTGCGGAAGTAACAAAATTTCCGGTAGAGACACATTGCCATAATGACCTCGGCATGGCTGAGGCAGTGTCTCTTACAGGAGCGCAGGGGGCCATTGAAAGCGGTGTTGACGCATATATAAATACAACGATAAACGGCTACGGTGAACGGGCCGGGAACTGCGATCTCGTTTCTACGATTCTGGCGCTTAAATTCTCTCACGGCTTTGGCGACAAGATAAACCTTGATGAGCACGTGGACCTGAAAAAGGCATGGAGGCTCGCCCGGTATGCCTCATACGCATTTGGTCTGCCGATACCCATAAATCAGGCAGGCGTAGGCGCCAATGCCTTTGCGCATGAGTCAGGCATACACGCAGACGGAGCGCTTAAGGACCGGCGCAACTATGAGCTTTATGACCCTGAAGAGGTAGGCAGGGGAGAGCCTGAATTATGTGAGACAGGAAGAATAATAACAACCGGCGAATACGGCGGGCTTAAAGGCTTTATGCATGTGTATGATAATCTCGGCATTCACTTTGACAATGATAAAGAGGCAAGAAAAATCCTGGAGCTGGTCCAGTATGCAAACCTCCATACCCAGAAGCCTCTTACGGATGATGAACTCAAGTTAATAGCGGGGCATCCTGAAATAGTCCGTAAAATTCTCACGCTTATACCTCAAATTTCAGAATAATGTATAAAATAACTCTTATCCCGGGTGACGGCGTAGGGCCGGAAATAACAGAAGCGACAAGGAAAGTCCTTGAAGCCACCGGAGTCCCCTTCCAGTGGGATATCCAGAATGCAGGCACAGAGGTTTTTAATAAAGAAGGCACACCCCTTCCTGACAGGGCGCTTGAATCTATCAGGAAAAACAAGGTGGCCCTTAAGGGTCCGATCACAACTCCCGTTGGCACGGGTTTCCGCAGCGTTAATGTCCTTTTAAGGCAGACCCTTGAGCTTTACTGCTGTCTGAGGCCCTGCAGGAGTTACCCTGGCGCAAAGACAAAATATGAAGACATAGACCTTGTCATTGTAAGAGAGAACACCGAAGACCTTTATGCAGGCATTGAATACCAGAAGGACTCGGACGGCGCCAAATCCATTATCAAGCTGATACACGACACCACTAAAAAGACTATACGGAGTGATTCCGGCATCAGCATAAAGCCCATATCTGTTTTCGGCACTGAGCGGATTGTCCGCTTTGCATTTGAATATGCAAGGAAAAACAAGAGACGCAAAGTAACTGCCGTGCACAAGGCAAATATCATGAAATATTCTGACGGCTTGTTTCTTGAAACGGCAAGGGAAGTCGCCAAGGGTTACCCTGATATTAAATTTGAGGACAAAATCATTGATAATATGTGTATGCAGCTTGTCCAGAAACCGGGCCTTTATGATGTGCTGGTCCTGCCCAATCTCTACGGTGATATAGTCTCAGACCTTGCGGCAGGTCTTATCGGCGGACTTGGTCTTGCGCCCGGAGCAAATATCGGGAATGAATATGCAGTTTTTGAACCTACCCACGGCAGTGCGCCTAAATATAATGGACTCAACAAGGTAAACCCCATGGCAATGATTCTAAGCGGCGTCCTGATGCTGAGGCATCTCGGCGAGGCGCAGGCGGCTGAGAAACTGGATAGTGCTGTTGCCGGAGTAATCAGGGAAGGGAAGTATGTAACGTATGACATGAAACCCGCGCCTGACGACCCTTCTGCCGCAACTACGTCAGAGGCTGCAGACGCAATCATTGCAAAACTCACTTAACAATACTATGGAATCCAACCTTATAAGCCTCATAATCATTATTTTCTGCCTTATCTTGATTGCAATGCTATCAAGTTCAGAGGCAGCCTTTATTGCCGTTAACAGAATCAGGCTGAGGCACTTAATTGAAAAGGGCGACAGAAATGCCATGATTGTGCAGAAGATCAGGGACCAGCACGACAGGCTTTTCAGTGCAGTAATATTGTCAGGGAATTTATTTACAGTCCTTGCCACATCTATCGGGACTGCAGTTGCGTTAAAATTCTTTGGAGAGGAAAGCGGCGTTATAATTGCAACTGCCGTCATGACCTACCTTACGGTGGTATTTGGAGAGCTGGCCCCTAAGACATTTGCCGTTACGCATGCAGAGGGTGTTTCGCTGTTTCTGGCAAGACCCGTTGAAATATTCATCAAGGTTATTTCACCGCTCGTCTGGGTGTTTCACACATCATCAAACCTTATAATACGTCTTTTCGGCGGTGAAGCAAAGCCCATCCCGCAGTTTCTGACAGAGGAAGAAATGAAGACAATGATAAGCATGGGCGAAGAGGAAGGCACGCTTGAGGAAGAAGAAAAAGAGATGCTTCACAAGGTGTTTGAATTCGGCGATAAGAGAGTGTCTGAGGCAATGGTGCCGAGAACCGAGATAGTGGCAATCCCTGAGGATGCCGTTGTTGCCGATGTTCTTGAGCTTGTATCAAAAGAGGGATATTCGCGCTACCCGGTCATAAAGGAGACGGTGGACAACATTACCGGCATTCTCTATGTAAAAGACATTTTGAGGAAGATGGCGGAGGAGGAGGTTGTTCATCAGATGTCTATTACAAGTTTTATAAGAGAGGCCTACTATATTCCGGAAAGCAAGATGGTGACCGGACTGCTTGATGAAATGCAGAAAAACAAATTCCAGATAGCGATTGTCGTTGATGAGCACGGCGGGACCGCTGGGCTTATAACACTTGAGGATATAATTGAGGAGATTGTCGGCGGGCTTCAGGATGAATTTGAGGCGATTGAAGCTGAAAAAGAGGTTGAGGTTGTTGATGAAAGCACATTTGTAGTCTCCGGCTCCACAGGGCTTAACGAGATAAATGACCTTGTGGGGACTGAGCTTAAAAGTGAAGACTTTCATACAATCGGCGGGTTTTTATTCGGTTTGTTCGGCAGGCTTCCGAAGGCCGGCGAACAGCTTCGCTATCATAACCTGAGATTTCTGATACTTGAAATGGAAGAAAAGAAAATTGAAAAGGTTAAAATAACAAAAATTTAAGGAAGCAGTCTTTTCCCCTCCAATAAGAGGGGACTAAGGGGTGTGTATTATTGTCATTCTCCCGATGCTTCGGGATCCGGAATCGTCTTACAAAGGCATAAACGCCTTCAAAATCTTTAGAAAGCAACTTGCCGGCAGGCAATGATTATCAGATGCTATGCTGTGATTTTAGGTATTTATCGTTTATTTAAAAGCTGGGTACTCCAGCATGGCATGTTTAGGGTGTTGCACTAAAGATTTCTCAGGCATTCATGCCTTTATTCACTCGGTTGTTAATATTAGTTCCCCCGCCTTTCACACGCCCTATTAAAACAAGCCCTGCCGCAAAAAAAACCGAAATTGCAAGTATTGCGGGACGCTGGCTTCCAAATGCCGAGGAGATGTATCCGAACATGATAGGCACTGCTACAGCCGATGATTTCCCCACAAGCGAATATACTCCGAAATATTCGCTCTCTTTATCATGCGGGATAAACTGCGCAAAAAAGGCCCGGCTTGCCGCCTGAATTATACCAAGCCCTAATCCTGCAAAGCTTGCGAGCAGAAAGAAATGAGATTTTGAAGTTATACAATATGCGGCGGCAGCTACAAAAAACCACATTAAAAGCGAGGGCATCAGTACTTTTTTAGGTCCCCATAAATCAATGGGCTTGGCCATGATAAAGGCCCCTGCAAGCGCTGTAATCTGCACGATAAGGTACAGACCTATCATCTCTTTTACATTAAAGCCGAGTGTGGTTGCGGCAAAGATGCCTGAAAATACGATAACTGTATTAACACCGTCTTCATAGATGAGAAATGAAAGGAGAAATTTCCGCAGTTCAGCCTGCTTCCACATATCCTTTAAAGTAAGCCATGAATATCTGCCTCCGCTTACTGCTGAAGGCATCAGGCCTGCCGAAGTTTTTTTATCATGCGGCAGGAAAATAAACGCAGGCAAAGAAAATAATGCAAAAAACATTGCAGTCATAAACCAGGTTCCGCTATAATTCCCTTTGCTAACAAGCGGAAGGGCAATCAGCAATGACAAAATAGAGCCTGCATAACCCACGGCATATCCCCATGCAGACACCCTTCCCTGGTGTTCTTTGTCCGCTATCTCAGGCAAAAATGAGTTGTAAAAAACAAGCCCGCCCTCCATGCCGATGTTTGCAAGCATGACAAGGAAAAAACCTTCAATAAGCATTCCCTTTCTTAAAAAAGAAAAACACGCCACAGATAAAACGCAGAGCAGGGTGTAGATAAAAAGCAGGCGTTTCCTTTTTCCGCTGTAATCCGCAATGCCGCCTAAGAACGGGGACGTAAGCGCCACAAAAGCCATGCTTGCGGATACGGCGCGCCCCCACCATAAATCCCCCTGTCCCGCTTCATTTCCGACGATTACAGATACATAGTAGACAGGGAAAATAACTGCCGAGATAACGGCGGAATAAGCGGAATTCGCAAAATCAAAAAAACACCAGCTAAGAATTTGTTTGGAGTTTTTAATTTTCATTAAAGGATTGAGCGTAAGTCTTTTGCAGCGTTATGTGGAGTATCCTTTTCCTTGCTTCTACGGAGTGTCTCAATGCCTGATATTACCGGGCACTTGCTGTACATTTTGGCCTGTTGAGCCGCTGACGCATTTCTTCCGATGAAATCCCGCCTTCAGATTTTTGCCTTGACCGTGACCGCTCTATAAGGGCAATAAATTTTGGATTATTGCCTAAAGAGACAGTTTCAATATCTGCATTGATTATACTTACCAAGGCAGCGACAGGCCTGCCTTCTTTTGTAATAATCACCGGTTCTTTTTTAATTCTTTTTGCGTAATCAGAAAGCGGCAGCGTTGCTTTTGCGGCTTCAACAGTTTTCATAATTTTATCACCTCTTTACCAATTTTAACATTATTCCTCTCTTTGATTCCAACAGCGCGGATAAAAACAACCCGCATTGCCCCTTCATTTAGACGTTTTTTAATAATGCAATTCCAATTTTACGCCATAGATAGATGTCAAGATATATTCTGTTTATCTTCAACTTCTTAGCAATTGTATAAGCTACAAACTGATATTGATCACTATCAGCTTTAGTTAATCTCTTTATAGAATTCCAGCGAGGAAGATTGCGTCCAGAATCTGTTTCACTCAATCCTTCTGCAACATGGCTATCAAGAGGGATTTCAAGCCAACTTTCAATATGATCAATTTTATGTTTCTGACAAATATGTTTGTTGTAGATTAAATTTCGGAGAAATATATTTATTACCTTTCTGGCCGCTCCCCAATTCTGCGCTCCCGATGGTAAAGACCTCATAATTTTTTGAGTATCTTTATCTAAAATTTCAATAAACTCATTTTGCGTTGATGTTGTAGAATATTTTTCAATCTTTATTTTTGCAAGTGATTTTCTCGCTGATTCAACTACGTCTTTTGCTCCTTGACTTCTTAAGGTTGAATTTCCAACAGATGCAGATGCTTCACGCTTTATTAATAAGTCAATAGTCGTATCGTTTATGCATTAATCTCCTACGTCTAACATTTATCTACGGCATTGCATATTTTTAGATTTCAATAACGATTAAAGGATGTTATTAATATTTGCAAAATATACTATTAATAAATCTTCTGTCAAGGAAAAACAACTATACTGTCAAGCCACAATAGAAATGTCCGGTTTTGCTGAGATTGCTTCGTCGTCCCGACTTTTCGGGACTCCTCGCAATGACCGAGTGGGGCAAGGAAAGTTAACGGGTAAAAGATATTGTCATTCCGCACTTGATGCGGAATCCAGGGTCTTTTTACAAGGAACTGGATTCCTGCTTTCGCAGGAATGACAGGAAAATACAAATTTAATCAAAAAACCCTTAATGCCGTAAGCGCTTTGTGCAGTAATCCGCCTGCGAAAAAGGCAAACGGAAACACAAATGCGGCCATGGCTACAGCCGTCTTCACCCCGCGCTCTTTAACTATCATAAAGAAATTTGCAATGCACGGGATGAAAAGCGTAATGGTCACAAGGCTCACGACAACCTGCTCTGTGTTTAGAAGCCCCTGCTCCTGTAATGCAAAAAGTCCTGCGGCGCCGTAATCCCTCCTGAGGAACCCCATGATGAAAGACGCGGCAGTTACAGAGGGCAGTCCTAAGATGTTGACTACCACAGGAGAAGTGACTTTTTCAACCAACGGCAGGATGCCTGTTTTGTCTGCCGTAAAAAGTATCAGGGTGCCGAGGATAAAAAGTGGCACTGCCTCCTTGAGATACCATTCAATGCGCCCCAGTGTTTTTATCGCTATGTTTGAAAATTTAGGCAGTCTCATGGGAGGTATTTCAAGGATGAAATCAGCCCTTTGACCGGGGATGATTCTTGCCGCAAGAAAACCGACAAGTATTATTACGGCGCTTATTACTGACAGCCACACGATGAACGCCGCTGCCGGCTGTTTGCCGAACATGCCTAAGATTACACCGAGCTGTGCCGAACACGGAATGCCCAGCGCAATAAGCAGGGTGACGATAATCCTCTCCTTGGGCGTGTCAAGGATTCTTGCCGTCATGGTTGCCATTGTGCCGCAGCCGAGCCCGAGTATGAGAGGCAGGACTGCCTTGCCGTTTAATCCTATGGACGTAAATATTTTATTCAGCATTGCGGCAAGCCTCGGCAGGTATCCGCTGTCCTCAAGCATTGCAAATGCAATGAAAAAAGTCGCAGTTATCGGGAGTATTATTGCTATTGCATAGGTAAGCGCCATAGTAATTACGCCGTAGGGTCCGATTAAAAGTTCCTGAATAAATTTTACCGGTATGACTGCCGTTACAATCTTTTCCGCCCACGGGTTTAGATATTGACCAAAGACGCCGTGTTCAATCAGGTCCACCAGAACTCCGGCGCCTAACTTTCCGACAAATAAATACAGTCCGTAAAGGACAAGGAGCAAATAAATAAATCCCATGAAAGGATGGGTTGCCGCTTCGCTTAAAATAACTGAAAAACCCTTTGCCGGCGATTCGCTTTTAGTTAATATTTTCTGCAGCATATTATCAATAACCGCCAGACGCTGTTGGTTGATAACATAGCTTAAAGGCATTGAATACAGGACTGCGGCATTATTTCTCAGAGATTCAATAATCCGTATGTTTTCAGGAGTAATATTTTTGTGCAGCCAGTTTTTTAAGGTCTCATCCCCTGAAAGCAGCATAAGCGATATGGACCGTTTTGAAATATTTGCATCAGGGAGCAGAAGCTCAATTTTTTTAATATACTCCTCAATGGTATTGTCATAGGAGAAATTAAAGGTTGAAATTTTAGGGGCGGTCATGGCTTTTTTAAGGGTGCCTATGCCCTTTTTCTCAACTGCGATTGTTGATACAGTTTCAATGCCTAAGATTTTTCTAAGTTCAGCCTCGTTGATGCCGATACCCCTGCTGTGCGCCTCATCCTTCATATTCAAATCAAGTACCACCGGCAGTCCGGTCTCTATAATCTGAAGGGTGAGGGACAGAGAGCGTTTCATGTTTTTCGCATCGGCTACGTGGATAACTGCCGCAGCCTTTTCATCAAGGAGTATGTCTCTTGTGACCTTTTCATCTTCACTCATGGGCATGATGCTGTTTACGCCCGGTGTATCAACTATCAAAAAACTTTTCTTGTCTATGGTCATGCCGCCTTTTGTCACTTCCACTGTTGTGCCGGGATAATTTGAGACCGTTACATAGCGTCCCGTGAGCAGTCCGAAGATGGCGCTCTTGCCTACATTCGGGTTGCCCACGAGGCAAACCTTCACTGATTTTTCCTGTTCATTGGTTTTATGATTATGCGCGTGCATTTTTGTCCTCTATTCCGCCGTCTGCATGACCAGCCTTACATTCCTTGCAGTAGCCGTAAATCTCCATCTTATGAGTTATGATTGTAAAACCGAGCTCAGATGCTATTGCATCCTGCAGTTTTTCTATCTGTATGTCTTCAAATTCCGTAATCCCGCCGCAGCCCATGCATATGAGGTGGTCGTGATGCTCGCCGGCGGAAACAGGCTCATAGCGGGTCAGGTTGTCGGCGAATACGCGTTCAGTTGCAAGCCCTGATTTTGAGAGGAGCTTAAGTGTCCTGTAAACAGTCGTAAAACCGATTTCCTTATGTCTCCTGCTGATTTTTTTATAAAGGTCTTCAGCTGTTATATGCCCTGCTGTTTTAAGGAATTCTGTTGCAATGAGGTCCCTTTGCCTTGTGGCTTTAAACCCCATTTTTTTAATAAAAGCCCGCAGGCGCTCTTTTTTCCCGGATACATGGGGGTTGCTGATATCATTTTTTTTAAAATTTTTCATGTGTTAGCCCACTGTAACAAATTTAACGCCCGCAGTTTATTGGGGTCTCAGGCTTGCAATGCCTGTTTGTTTTTTAACATATCAGAGATGCTACTGTCAAGGAAAATGAAATTCATTTTCAAAATCAACAACCACAATCTCCCCTACCTTGACGGGAGGGGATTAAGGAGAGGGTGAAAATATATAAACACCCCCACCCTATCCCTCCCCCGTCAAGGGGGAGGGAAACATAAGGGGTATCCACAGGAATGGCTGAAGAGCCGGCTAAAATATAGGTGCGACATTTTTTGATAATTGCAACCGACTAATTAGTCGTATAACTACTTGTATTTAAAGCTAAATATAGAATCATTAGCGGTTTTGATGTAAAAATTTGTCGCACCTATATTGAAAACCTTGCTGAATGACAGTGATCATATAACCACTTGATTTTGGGGGAGATAAAACTATTTTTGAGATATTACATAAATTTAGCGCAAAAATTGCTATGTATTTAATGCTGATTTTATTATGTCAGTAAATACTTATGAAATAAGGAGATGTTGTTAATGATTGATATAACGGAAAATATTAAGAAGAGCGCTACTAAATGCAGTGATAATTTTTCATGTCTGGCGAACTCAAAGGACTGCCTTTGCGATGTTGAAGACATGTACGGGAATGTCCTGTTTATCAGGAGGCCTGACACCCGCAGGCATTGTGATTACAGCATGCACTTCGGGGAATCTGTTGTCTGCAATTGCCCTGTAAGAAAGAAGATATACCACCTTCATAAAATTTAATTTTTACGGCTGCCTCCATAAACTGTCAGACCTGCCTGTAATACCAAATCTGAAAATACAATTGTTATTTAGTTATATTTACTGACTTAAACTTGTTATTATTTGTTTCATTTACCTCAATGATAACTTCATCGGCATCTGCTACGGCAATAATATAATATGTGCCTGATTGCAATCCCGTCGGGATGGTTATGTAAGTATTTCCTGTGGTTGATGCTCCGGCGGCAAGTGATGCTACAGACCTCTTTCCTAAATAGGTATCTGCCCCGACATCATATACTGCATTAGCAGATAAATAAAATTTAGTATATGAAGCCCCTGCCGGGTTTGTACCATTGTTTTTGGTAGTATCTTTTACAGTAATAGTTAAACCGGACCGCGCAGTTGAGGGAACAAATAGATAAGTGATGATCAAATCAGCAGGCGCCGGCTGACAGTTTGAATCGGATGCATCAGTTAATCCGTCACAATTATTGTCTATTAAGTCACTGCATGTAGAATTAGCAAACGGGCCCTCTGTTCCCGGCGCGCCCGGGGTGCAGGTGTTTACCATTACTCCACCTTGACAGCTTGATGTACCTGCTGCAGCGCATGCGCCGATGCCGCAGGTGGTTGGTATTGATGCTAAGCCGTCGTCTACCTGACCATTACAGTTATTGTCTATCCCGTCACATAACTCGGCAGATGGCGCGCCCGGGGTGCAGGTGTTTACCATTACTCCACCCTGACAGCTTGATGTACCTGCTGCAGCGCATGCGCCGATGCCGCAGGTTGTCGGCACAGGCACATAGCCGTCATCCGGGATTCCATCGCAGTTATTATCAACACCGTCACAAATTACATCTGATGCTTCCGGATATTTTAATGCAGAATAATCATCGCAATCACCTGAAACGGCTGTCAATTCAGACAATGTTTTATAACCTGCTGGAACTGAACATTGCACAATAATATTACCGTTTGAATAGCCGTCCCCGTCTATATCCTGATACCATATCTGATTAGGATGCTCCTGGGGATTATTGTCATTGCAGTCAGTTGTCCCACCGTTGGGACATGAGGAATCGCCCGGTGTACCATACCCGTCACCGTCATTATCAGAGCATATAGAACCTTCCAGAAACACCGGACTTTCGCCTAAACTTAAAGTAATCTCCCCGTAGGCCACAGCGGTTGTTCCGGTTTCAAAAAAATTCGGGTAGTCGTTCTCATTTAAATATGCCCCTGTGTCTGTATTTGGAACGGCCTTTGTGACCGTGACATTTCCCGTAAAATCAACAGCAAATGTAACGGTCTTTAGATTACCGTAATTATATGCCGGCTCATTAAGATATTCCCACCATGCAACGTAGACCGGTTTATTGTTTTTAGTGAACTTATAGATATAAATATTGTTTGTTTCATTGATAATCTGTATGTTGTTCCAGTCGCTGCCCCCCAGAACATCCGCCATTTTTTTGTACGTATAATAGGACAGTCTCGGCACCCCGGCCCCTGTTGCATCTCCGTTTTGCCCATCGGCAATAAGACCCATGAAGTTATACATACTGCCCGGAACATTTCCAAAATTGCTCCATTCAACGAGGTTATTCCAATTTATCAGAGAAACGCCATTGGCAATATTGTAGACATATCCTTCAATAAGAAATTTTGTCTGGTCTCTTTCTGTTTGAGGCGGCCAGTCAGGTACTGTCGGGTCGCCTGCGTGCGAACCATATTCCAATGAAAATATTTTAACATTATTATAGCCGTTTGAATTTAGAATGCTTCTCATGCTGCTGACTGGTATTTGATAGTTTTTTCCGTACTGCCAATGATGAGTATCCACTGCTTCAAATGAAATGTTTTTAGCTTTCAGAGATGAGACAACATAAGAAAAATCCGGAACACTGATTCCATTTAGCATTGAAAAAGCGCCCAAGACAATTTTTGCATCCGGGTCTGCTTCTTTTGCCGATTGAGAAAGTAATTCTACAAATCTTACATATCCATCAAGTGTTCCTCCTGATTTTAACCACGCATTTGGAAACGGCTCATTTTCTGCCTGCCAGTATTTTACTTTTACATTTGAACCGCAATCATTTGGATTACAGTCGTTAATTCCGTCGCCGTTATACCTTTCAACGAGGGCCTTTACAAAGTTTTTAAAATAGGTCTCGTTTTCTTGAGCAATATTATAATTTGTCCCTTTTGCTCTTGAAGAAGACACTATCAAAACTGTATTAAACCCCTCACCGCCGTTTTGATAAATTCCTTTTAACGCTGCGTCTGTCTGTGACCAGTTATAACCACCTCCAAGTTGAGGTTCCGCAGTATACCACATGATATTATCTCCGTTTGCCCTGGACCATTTAGCGCCAAGACTCCTGAATTTTTCACCTGCCCATGCAGTTTTATCTAAGGCGCTTATGTTCAAAAGAGTTGACCCGCTAAAAGCTGCCATTATGCCGAATGGAGAAATATTTTCTGCGGCAGGCGTTTCCGCTACGGATGCCGGGTAAACGGTTTTTTGCAAAACAAAAGACCCGCTAATGACGACAGCAATGATTAGCATTAAAAAAATTTTAATTATTGGCTTGTTCATTTTTAGTATCCTCCTTGTTACGACTTTAGAATATTGCAGGAAAAGTGAAATATAAGTGATGCAAATCACCGTAGCGACAGAAAGGGCAGAATGAAAGTGATGCAAATCACCATAAGGGCATATTTATATTTTCCCTCACAGTCCCGCCTTGACTTTCTTAGGCAAATTCCACTAAATTACATCTCATGCGCAAACCGCTTATAGCAGCAAACTGGAAGATGAACAAGACCGCCGGAGAGACAGAGGCTTTTATTCTTGCGTTTCTGCCGTCAGTCAGAGAAGCCTCAAGCGTGGATGTTATCATTGCTCCGCCGTTTACGTTTCTGGCAAGTGCATCCCGGCTTTTAAAGACGTCTGCTGTCAAGCTCGCAGCCCAGAACGTATTTTATGAAGAGAAAGGGGCTTTTACCGGCGAGATATCCTCTTCCATGCTGATTGATGCAGGATGCAGTTTAGTAATCATAGGGCATTCAGAAAGAAGACAGTATTTTTCTGAAACCGATGAAATTGTGAATAAGAAGATTAAAACTGCCAGAAAGAACGGTCTTGAGGTCATCCTTTGCATAGGCGAACTGCTTAAGGAAAGGGAGGAAAACAAGACATTTGAAGTCCTTGAAAGGCAGATTTCAGGCTCTTTAAAAGATGTGTCTCTTGAGGGGATGACAATTGCTTATGAGCCGGTCTGGGCAATCGGCACGGGAAAGACTGCCACGCCTGCTCAGGCAAATGAGGCGCATGCCTTTATCAGGCAGAGGCTCAAAAAACAATATGGCGAGGCTGCTGATAATATCAGGATCCTTTACGGAGGGAGCGTGACCCCTGAAAATATTGATTCCCTAATGTTAGAGCCCGAGGTGGATGGCGCACTTGTCGGAGGGGCAAGCCTAAAACCCGACAGTTTTGGTAAAATAGTAGAAGGCGCAAAAATAAAACTAAGAAGTAAGAAGTGAGAACTTAATTTTTTAAGCTCGTATTTCCCGGTTCTCAATTATCAATAGGAGGATTTAAGTGTTTACATTAGTGGTAGTAATTCATCTGATTGCCTCACTGTTTTTGATTTTTATAGTCCTGATTCAGAGCGGCAAGGGCGCTGAAATGGGCGCTGCCTTCGGCGGCTCTACGCAGACCCTTTTTGGAAGCAGGGGCGCTGCCACATTTTTGAGCAAGCTCACGACTGCGGCGGCAATACTCTTTATGCTTACATCTTTGTCCCTGACAATAGTATCTGCAAAAAGCGGGTCGGTTATAAAAGATCAACAGCCTTCTAAGACCTCCCCTGCAAAACCTTCAGGGACAACCGGAGGACCTATTCAGGAAACCGCACCTGCTCAGCAGTCTCCTGCACAAGGGATACCGGCGCAACCGGCAAAGTAAGTGTTTAAGGGGTCAAGGGGTCAAGTGAGAAAAAATTGATACATGAGTCATGATATAAAAAAATCGTCTTTTCCCCTGCATCTTGCATCTTGCATCTTGTATCGTAATATTCTATCCCTGAGGCCTCTAACTCTTTATGCTTTTGCCCTGATAACTTTTGCCTTGTTGTTTGCCGCCTGCGTTAAAGAGCCTCCTGTAAAAAAAACCCAGAGCCTTACTACCGGCTTTCTGGCTGATGCAAAAAGGCTTTTGCCTGTGCTTGCCTCTGACAGCGCATCGGGTGAAATCAGCGGGCTTATATTTAATGGCCTGACCAAGTACGACAAAGACATCAAAATAACCGGAGACCTCGCTGATTCGTGGACCATTTCACCTGACGGGCTTATTATCACATTTAATTTAAAAAAGGGAGTAAAGTGGCAGGACGGGGTTGAGTTTACCGCTGATGATGTCCTGTTTACCTATCAAAAGGTTACAGACCCAAAAGTTGCCACACCTTACAGCAGTAACTACGGACCCGTAAAAAAAGTTGAGGCGCTTGATAAATATACAGTGCGGGTAACGTATTCCGAGCCTTATGCGCCTGCGCTTGAATCATGGGGCATGGGCATAATCCCAAGGCATCTTCTTCAGGGCAAAGACATTAATACCGATGAATTTAACCGCAATCCTGTGGGCACCGGGCCTTATAAACTGAAGGGGTGGGTAACGGGTCAGAAGATTGTCCTTGATGCAAATGACAATTATTTTGAAGGCAGGCCTAAGATTGACCAGTATACCGCCAAAATAACCACTGACCAGTCGGCAATGTTTCTTGAGCTTCAGGCCGGCATTATAGACTTTATGAGCCTGACGCCTACTCAGTTTAAAGTTCAGTCCGAGAAGACGCTTATAAAAAAATTTTTTCAAAAGTTTAACTATCCGGCATTTTCTTACACTTACCTCGGATATAACCTTCTGGACCCCCGTTTTGCGGATAAAAAAGTAAGACAGGCATTGTCACATGCCATCAACAAGGAGGCGATAATCAACGGAGTGCTTTTCGGATACGGCACCCCCTGCACCGGGCCTTTTCCTCCTGAATCATGGGCATACAATCCTAAGGTTAAGACATTTGATTATAATCCTGAACTTGCAAAGGCGCTGCTTAAAGAGTCAGGCTGGATTGCAGGCAAAAGCGGGTTTCTGGAAAAAGACAACCAGCCGTTTTCATTCACCATCCTTGTAAATCAGGGCAATGACGTAAGACTTAAGTCCGCCCAGATAATACAGCAGGACTTTAAAAAGGTCGGGATAGACGTGAAGATTTCAGTGCTTGAATGGCAGACTATGCTGCATGAGTTTATAGACAAGAAAAAGTTTGAGGCGGTTATCCTGGGCTGGGCGCTTTCAAGGGACCCTGATATGTATGATATCTGGCATTCCGCAAAGACAAAGGAAGGGGAGTTTAATTTTATTTCATACAAAAACCCCGAGGTTGACAGGCTCCTGCTTGAGGGAAGAAGGACGTTTGATATTGAAGCAAGAAAAAAGATTTATTTCAAAATACATGAGATGCTGGCAGAGGACCAGCCTTATACTTTTCTTTATGTGCCTGATGCATTGCCGATACTGCATAAGCGGTTTAAAGGTGTGCAAAAGACCGCGCTCGGCATTGCGCACGACTGGCATCTGAACTGGTATGTTCCTAAGAATAAAGCAGAGTGGTATAAATAGGGTTCAAAATTCGTGACGCATAACGCATTACGAATTACGGTTTTTTAAAGGCTGCCTTCCAAAAGCAAATCCTCCCCCATTTTTTTTATCTGTAGATTCTTTATCCTGAACGCATTTTTTAGCAGGGCAGGCGATTTTCCGCCGACAGATGAAATAGAGTCTGAGCCGCCCATTATCTTGGGCGCAATGAAAAACATAACCTTGTCCACGACTTTATCTGAAAGGGCAGAGGCGTTTATTGATGAGCCGCCCTCAATCATCAGACTCATAATATTTAATTTACCAAGTTCTTTCATAAGCGCTTTCAAATCAACCTTCCCGTTTTTTGCCTTGACTATCAGTACCTGAGCGCCAAGGTTCTTTAGTATGTCAACTTTTTTCTGATATCTCCCCTTTATTCCCCCCTTTGACAAAGGGGCCTGCCTGTCCGGTAGGCAGGGGTGAGGGGGGATTGCAGCAATGATTGTTTTCAGGTCTTTATGTTTTATTACTTTTGCATTAAGCGGTATCCTGAGACTTGTGTCAACTATTACTCTGTAAGGATTTTTACCGCCCCTGATTCTGGACGTCAGCGATGGGTTGTCTTTTAAAACAGTTCCGATGCCTGTGAGCACAGCATCCACGCTACTGCGGAGTTTGTGGACATACCTCCTTGAATTTTCGCCTGTAATCCATTTGGACCGGCCCTTTGACGTTGCGATTTTGCCGTCAATACTCTGGGCGATTTTTAATATTACAAAAGGCTCTTTTTTAGTGATGAATTTAATAAACGCCTCATTCAGTTTTTTTGCCTCTTTTTCCATAATCCCGTATTCTGTTTTGATGCCTGCGTTCGCAAGCTCTTTAATGCCTCTGCCGTTGACTTTAGGGTTTGGGTCTTTCATTGCCACTACTACTTTTTTAATTTCCGAATTGATGATTGATTTAGTGCATGGGGGGGTTCTCTTGTCGGTATGACAGCAGGGTTCAAGCGTTATAAAAAGCGTTGCTCCCCTGGCCCTTGTTCCTGCCTTTTTCAGGGCAAGAATCTCTGCATGAGGCATGCCTGCCTTCCTGTGGTAGTCTGCCGCAATTATCTTATTGCCCCTGACGATGACCGCGCCTACCATGGGATTAGGGCTTGTCATGCCGGTCCCTTTTGCGGCAAGGGCTAAGGCTTTTTTCATGAAGAATTCTTTAGTCATAATTAGTAATCATTTTACCAAAAAGAGAGAGAAATGGGGCATAATCCGGCAGGCCTGTGATATTATAGATTCATGGGACAGTCTACTGAAACTAAAGAGATGATTGCCGATTATATGGAAAACGGTTTTCTGAACGACATAATAGATATGTTTAAGAACGACAGGAGACTGTTCACATTTTTAGGCGGTTTGATTGCAGATGAAAGAAGCAGAGTGAGGCTCGGCACTGTTGCTCTTGTTGAGGAACTGCGGGAAATGTACATTAATGAAATTGCCAGAGCCATCCCTGACATAGCGGAAAGTCTTAATGCCGTAAACCCGATTATCAGGGCTGATGCCGCATATCTTTTAGGAGTAATTAACCATAAAAATGCATTGCCTTATTTGTCAAAAGCTGTCAATGATGAAAATCCGCTTGTAAGAGAGGCCGTGGAGGAAACCATAGCTTTTATATCAGACCTGTCAGAAGAAATCGGGACCAATTAAACAGGACGCATTGACAGGGATTCAATCAACGTGGTAATATTACTTACTTTGACGCCGCAAGCTAAGTGGTCCCTAAATTGAATAAGCCGTCCGATATGAAGATACTTCTTGTATATCCCAAGACCCCTGATACTTTCTGGAGTTTTAAGCACGCCTTAAAATTTATCTCTAAAAAGGCAAGCCTTCCTCCTCTCGGTTTACTGACTGTTGCCGCAATGCTGCCTGAGGAATGGGAGAAAAAGCTTGTGGATATGAATATTTCAGACCTGCATGATGAAGAAATTAATTGGGCTGATTATGTTTTTATCAGCGGTATGTCAATACAGAAAAATACTGCACGGGAGGTTATCTCCCGCTGTAAAAAATTAGGCGTTAAGACAGTGGCGGGCGGTCCTCTTTTCACGAGCAGTCATGATGAATTTCCTGAGGCGGATTATCTGGTTTTGAATGAGGCTGAAATCACACTGCCGCAATTTTTGGAGGATTTGAAAAACGGGTGCGCCAAGCGTATTTACATCGCCGGTGATATAAAGGCGAGTGTTTTGGAGACGCCTATCCCGCTCTGGAGACTTGCCGATATAAAAAAATACGCGTCTATGAATCTTCAGTATTCGCGGGGCTGTCCTTTTAATTGTGAATTTTGCGATATTACAATGCTCTACGGACATGCGCCGAGGACCAAGGACAAGTACCAGGTTATAGCGGAACTGGAGGCAATATATTCAATGGGCTGGAGGAGCGGAGTATTTTTTGTTGATGATAATTTTATCGGCAATAAGAGAAAATTAAAAACAGAAATCCTGCCTGCCATTATAGAATGGATGGCAATAAGAAGGCATCCGTTTACCTTTATTACACAGTTGTCCATAAACCTGTCTGATGATGAAGATCTTATGCAGTTGATGGTGCAGGCAGGTTTTGATACTGTATTCATCGGCATTGAAACTCCTAATGAAGAAAGCCTGTCTGAATGCAGTAAGTCACAGAACAAAATGCGCGACCTTATATCCTGCGTCAAAAAAATCCAGAACTTCGGGCTTCAGGTTCAGGCCGGGTTTATCGTTGGTTTTGATAATGACCCGCTCTCAATATTTCATACACAGATTAAATTCATTCAGGAAAGCGGGATTGCTACTGCTATGGTTGGTTTGTTAAATGCGCTCCGCGGCACCAGGCTGTACCACCGGCTTAAGGATGAAAACCGTTTATTAAAGGATGTCACCGGGGATAATACGGACTGTTCAATAAATTTCATCCCCAAAATGCAGCATGAGACTCTTGTTGACGGGTATAAGAAAATCATCAATAAAATCTATTCGCCGAATCATTATTATGAGCGCGTCAGGACGTTTTTAAGAGAGTACAGGCCTCTGGATAACAGGGCGGTTTTTCAATTGCGCCTTGATCATTTCAACGCATTTTTCAAATCCATTTTGATTCTGGGTGTGGTAGGGAAAGAGAGATTTCAATATTGGAAGCTTCTCCTCTGGACTATGTACAGGCGGCCTAAACTTTTCCCTCTGTCGGTCACTCTGGCAATTTACGGCTTTCATTTCAGAAAGGTTTTTGAGAATCACGTGAGAAATAGTTCTCTTAGTCTTTCTGTTCCAGAATCCACTTTACCGCCTCTTTAAAATTCACTGCAACATAATCCGCAGTTTCTTCATCTTGTGCTGTTGTGCTTGACCCCTTAATCACTTGACCCCTTGAGTCTTCGGACCCTTTTAAAAGAAGTATCCCTTTTGCGCCTGCCTGTCTGGCGGCAAGCGCATCCAGCGGTTTATCACCTATCATATAAGATGCTTTCAGATTTACTCCGTGTTCAGAGCGGGCTTTCCTTAAGAGCCTCGTTTCCGGCTTTCTGCAGATACAGTTGTCGTCAGGATGATGGGGACAGTAGTAAAATGCGTCAATGCCGAGCGTTTTCTGCAGGTAGGCATTTGACTCCTTTACAAATTTTTTGCTCACAATCCCCCTTGCAATTCCGGACTGGTTTGTTATGCCGATAAGTTTAAACCCCGCTGATTTTAATTTCATTAAACTTTCAGGGATATCCGGTAGTATTTTCAGCCTGTCAAATGAATTCAGATAATTTGCATCTTCTATAATTGTTCCGTCTCTGTCAAGGAATACCGCCCTTTCTTTCGGCAGGACTTCTGTTAATGCGTTAAACACGTCGTCAACATTGACAGCTTCCATGCAGTTAAGATGTCCTTCAGGGCATTTTCTTTTTAAACAAGGACTGCATGAAAGTTCCTTGCTGATAACTTTGTGCCTTGCCCCGAGTGGTCCTGTTGCATTCGGGTCTGTTGAACCGAAGATTGCAACCAGAGGTACAGACATTGCAGATGCAATGTGCATGGGTCCTGAATCGTTTGTAATAAATGCATCACACTCTGAAATTAATGCCGCAAGCTGTCTAAGGCTGGTCTTTCCCGCAAGATTAAGTATGCGTGATGCGTAATGCGTAATGCGTAATGGGTTAGAGAATGGTAGAGGGCTGTTAACTGTTAGTTTTTTACCTGGGGCTGATTGTTCACCGTTAACCAGTCTGATTATCTCGTCTGTGATTTCAAGTTCAGATTTACTCCCGAAAAGTATTACATTTCCATTTAACTCAACTATTATCCTGCGGATTAATCCGGCAAATTTCTTAGGCACCCATCTCTTTGCAGAGCCGTAAGCCGCGCCGGGGTTGATGCCGATAATAAGGGATGAAGGATGAAGGATGAAGGATGAATTAAGAAGGTTTCTTGCCTCGTATGCTTCGTCTTTTTTTAGATAAATATAGGGTTCTATGCCGCAGGGTTCAATGTTTAATGCCTCTTTCAGCAGGTTCAGATAATAATAAACCTGATGCAGGCGAGTAATTTTTTTACCGTTTTTACGCTGAACGCTGAACGCTGAACGCTGAACGGTCACTATCTTTGTAAGCAATAAACTTCTGCAGTCTGTGCCGTAGCCTATTCTTGCCGGTATTCCTGAAAGCCATGCAACAAGAGCGGCGTCAAAGGCATTTTGAAGAAGTATTGCCATATCAAATTTTTTTGCGCGCAGTATCTTTGCAAGTTTGAATTTCCCGGCAGCCGTATTAAACCTGTCCTCATAGATGATGATTTCGTTTATGTCCGGGCTTTCTTCAAATATCCCTGAACCCCACGGTTTTACGAGCAGGCTGATGTAGGCGTCGGGATATGCCACCCTGACTGCGCGGACTGCCGGTAGAGTAAGGACGGCGTCGCCGATCCAGTTGACTCCTCTTATGAGAATTTTTTTAGTACAGTCTGCCATGACTTAATTTCCAGCGCCTGTGAATCCATAACCATTCCGCCGGAGTTTCCTTTATATATTTTTCTATACTGCTTAAAAAAAGCCTTGTGTTGGAAACAGTATCATGCTCTATGTTTCCGGTTTCCATGATTGTTATTTCTTCTTCATACCATGCGCGGTGCCTGCCTCCTCCGAGATATTTGATAAATATAGGCACAACTGCGGCGCCTGTCTTTATTGCAAGCAGTGCGGGTATTTTCATAGCATAGACCTTTTCTCCCAAAAATTCTGTTATCACGGCCTCGTTTTCTGTTACGCTCTGGTCCATGAGAATGCCGGCAGTCCCGCCTTTTTTCAGTATACCGAGCACCTCTTTAAGGGCGCCTGATTTGTAAACAACTTTATTCCCGAATTTTGTCCTGAGCCTTTCTAAAAACCTGTTCAGATAAGGATTATTCATCTGTCTTGCAACTACAGAGAGCGGAAATCCATTCCGTGAACATGCAAGCGACAATAATTCCCAGTTCCCGCAATGCCCTGTAATTATGAGGACTCCCCGCCCTTTTTCTTTTGCTTTTTTATAGTGTGCGATGCCTTCAAAGGTGATGTCTTTCATAAGAGAATCCCTTCCGAATGAAATCAATGAAAGTTCTGAAAAGGACCTGCCGAGGGATATGAAATGACTGCGCACTGTCTTTGACGGGGAGGCTGAAAGCGTTAATCCTCCGTTTTGCGCTATCTCAATATTTTTAAGGGCAATTCTTCTCCGTTTACCCAGCAGAAAAAACAAGCAAAGCCCGAGGAATTCACCTGCCATAAGCGACAGCCTCTTTGGGAGGCTTCCGAAAATCAGCATGATGAAAATGCATAAAGCGGCTTCAATAAGCCGCAGGATAGTTTGCCTCCGGAGGGACTTTTGCATTACTTATTGTTTTTTTCTTTTCCTGCCTCGTTGCTATTCTCTGATTCTTTTTTCTCCTTCATGGCCTCAGAGAACTCCTGGAGTTTTTTTGCAACGAGGGAATTCATCGTACCCTCAGGGTAGTTCCCGTCGGGCTGCAGTTCTCCCGGCTTGATACCTGTGAGGTACTCTATGCCGTCTTCTATATTATCAATTGCGTATATGCTGAATTTTCCGTTCCTGACAGCATCAATCACCTCTTTTTTGAGCATCAGGTTTTTAATATTCCTGCCCGGGATAATTACAGCGTGCATTCCGTCAAGCCCGGAGATTTTGCAGACTTCAAAAAACCCTTCAATTTTTTCGTTGACACCGCCTATCGGCTGAACCTCTCCGTGCTGATTCATAGAGCCGGTTATGGCAACCGACTGTTTTACCGGGATTCCCGAGATGCTGCTTAAAAGAGCGTAGACTTCAGCGCAGGTTGCGCTGTCGCCTTCAACCCCGCCGTAGAGCTGTTCAAACGTAAGTGACGCCGAAAGGGTGAGCGATTGTTTTTTTGCATATTTTCCGCCAAGGTAGGCAATAAGGATCATTATTGCCTTTTCATGAATTTTCCCGCTCATTTTTGTTTCCCTCTCAATATTTACTATGCCTGCCTTGCCGATGTAAGTCTTTGCGGTGATTCTTGACGGGACGCCGAACCTGTAGTCTCCGAGGTCAATGACCGAAAGCCCGTTAATCTGCCCGATTACAGAGCCGCTTGTAGCCATAAGTATTGTGCCTTCCTGAATAGCCTCCTGTATTTTTTTCTCAACCTTGTTGTGGCGGTAGGCCTTTTCGTCAAACGCCTGCTTTACATGGGAAGCATTTACAATAGTGCTTTTCTCTTTTTTTGCCCAGTGGTCTGCTTCCTTTAATATGTCGACGATCTCGCTAAATTTTACTGAAAGCTTTCCCTGGTGTTCTGCAAGCCTTGAGCCGTATTCAACTATTTTTGCAATGCCGCTGCGGTCAAACGGCAGCAGCCCTTTTTCCGCACACTTTGTCCGCATAAAGCCTGCGTATTTCAGCATGTTTTCATTATTCCTGTTCATGCGGTTTTCAAAATCAGCCTTAACCTTAAAGAGCTCGCTGTATTCTTCATCAAGGTTATAAAGCATGTAGTAAAGCCATGGGTTTCCGACCAGCACGACCTTTACGTTGAAGGGTACTGCCTCAGGCCTTAATGTTACGGTTGAGATAAGCCGGTATTGCTCCCAGACGTCTTCAATCCGTATTTCCCTGTCCTTGATTGTTCTTTTCAGAGCATCATAGGCAAAAATATTTTTGAGAAGGTCCATGGCGTCAATGACAAGATAGCCTCCGTTTGCCTTGTGCAGGGAGCCTGCCTTTATCATACTGAAGTCGGTTATAGCCATGCCGTATTGGAGTTTATGTTCAATCCTTCCAAAGAGATTGTAATACGTAGGGTTGCTTTCAATTACAACGGGCGCGCCTTTCTGACCGCTGTTGTTTATAAGTACATTTACCGAGTATCTTATGAATGACGGCTCTGTTTTTACGGGCTTCATAAATGGCAGCACCGCAGGCTGTTCTTCCTGAGGCTTGAAATCATCAAGATGTTCAAGAATATCTTCCTTTACATCGTCAAGAAAGCCGGACACCTTAGGGGTTTCTTTATATTTATTTTTAATTTCATCAATTAAATGACCGACTGCCGACAGCGCAGCCTGTCTTTCCAGTTGGACTATCTTCTCTTTAACCTTTTTTTCCGCTTCTCTTACCAGCCTTACGACATCATCAAGCTTTTCCTGAAGCTGTCTTCCGATCTCCTCTACCTTTTTCCTTACTTTTGGTTCAAGGCTTTCGTATTCTTCCTCGCTCAGAGATTCACCTGTCTTTTTTACCGGGACCAGCGCAAGACCGCTTACGGTCTTGCGTAATGAAAAATCTTTTTCCTTAACCTCCTGCTCAAGCTCTGAAAAAAGCACCTTTTGCTTTTGCTGGAATTCCTCAAAGGTCTTGGTTCTCTGCTTTTCATACTCTTTTGATTCAAAGACCTTTGGTATTTCCTGTTTCAGGATATTTACCAATTCATCCATATCCTTCTGAAAGGACATGCCTTTTCCTGGCGGAAGGCTCAGTGAGTTCGGCACATCGGGATTTTTAAAATTATAGACATAGCACCAGTCGTCAGGCACATGCTCGTCCTTTGCCTTTTCAGAGAGGATGGCTTTAATCGTAGTCATTTTGCCTGTGCCGCTCTCGCCTAAGATATAAATGTTAAATCCGTGGCTGTCAATTCCCAGACCGAAATCCAGCGCTTTTAAGGCCCGCTCCTGTACAATGGTTTCTTTTAATGAAGGGATATCATCGGTTGAATTAAACGGCAGTTCTGACGGTTCGCAGCATTTGTAGAGATTTTCCATTTCCACTTTCTTAATCATTTATTGTCCTCCGTATATTCTTCGCAATTCTTAACTCTTTACTCCTGACTCCTAACTCTTAACTCCCGACTGTTGTCAGATGTTGACATTATAGCTATGAATTACTTTATTGACAAGAGGTTTTTTAACCCGCCGGCTGTAAATGCAGAACTCCCCAATAGAGACCAATAATAAATTACTCAATGTGTAGGCTATTTGCTTGACATCTCCCTTTTTTCGCCATATAATGCTGCTAAATATAGGATAAGTTTAAATGTAAATGTTATGCGTACAAAGCAAAGAAAGATATAAGCTTATGAAACTTTCAATACCTCCTCTTGAAATTTCTGAAACTGAGGGCTTTGCCAATGGAAAGGATATTTTTAAACGAAAACCTTTTGGAGAAGCCTTATATAAATTAATATCAAATATTGAGGATGAACTAATTATTGCATTAGACGCTAAATGGGGAGAGGGGAAAACTACATTCATAAAAATGTGGAGAGGCTACCTAACTGAAAACAACATTAAAAGCATATATTTTGACGCTTTCTCAAATGATTACATGGATGACCCCTTTACCGCACTTTCTGGTGAGATTTACGATTTGGCAAAAGCTCTGAAGGTGCCAGAAGAAAAGATAAAGAAATATAAAGATAAAGCCGTTCAAGCCAGCAAAGTGTTGCTAAAGTCAGGTATGAAAATAGGAATAAAAGCATTAACGATAGGTGTACTTGATGGAACGGAATTGGAAAACTTAGGCGCTGATAAAGATATTGCTGACGAAGCAGCAAAAACAACCGAACAATATTTATCACACGTTTTTGATAACTACAAAGAAGATAAGGCATGTCTTAATAATTTTCGTTTGACTTTACAGGAGCTGGCTGGTGCTGTGTCGAGCGATGGTAAACCGGTAGTTTTTATAATTGATGAACTTGATAGGTGTAAGCCAACATTTGCGCTTGAACTCCTTGAAAAAATAAAACATGTCTTCTCCGTACAAAAGATTGTTTTTGTTCTAGTAATGAATCGTGAACAAATTGAAGAATCAGTAAGATGTCAATATGGTTCTGGCATTAAGGCTAATCAATATCTTCAAAAATTTGTAAATATTTGGTGCTCTCTTCCTAAAAATGCGTCAAAATATGGAAGTGATTTATGGACGTACTACCATCATTTAATGAAATTACACAACTATCAAATTACTTCACAACATGATGAAAATCTTAACGATTTCATGAAAGATTATATAGGACATTGCTCATTATCATTGAGAGAACTGGAGCAAATAGTAGTCAACATAATATTAGTAAAAACTACCATGTACTCACTAAACAACTATCATGAAATCCTTATCCCATTTCTTGCCATCGTTAAGGTTGCTAATCCAGGGATTTACCAAAAATTAAGAGAAAGCAAGTGTACGTATGAAGAACTATATGATAGTTTTGACTTGCAATATTTAGTAACCGATTGGTTTGAAGGCAAAAATGAAAAACACCCGCTAACTTGGCTTCTTAGATATTGTTTGATGAGTGACGAGGATTTAAAGAAAATAGAGCCAAAAGATTATTTTGCTAAAACTGGAATGTATGATTCACAAAGACAAAGTGTTATTCCTTTTATATTTAACTCTATGTCTACATTTACATTTACACAGTAATGTTCAGTGAACGCTTAATAGGTTGTGCAGCTAAACGAATGCCACAGGTCCCTTTTTTAGCCAGTGGTAGTTTTAGGTTTGCAAATCGTTTTTTGCTTTTCAACGTCATACAGTGGCACTCGTCAGTCATCAAGGCGTTATGCATTTAAGTAATTGAACAACTTACGCTGATAATGGTAACTTATAGCATGTCAAATTTGATTAAGAAAAACGGCAAGGCAATTAGATTCATTGATTTATTCTGTGGCATTGGTGGATTTCGTTTGGCAATTGAGCAAGCTGCTGCTGATTTAGGAATACCTATTAAATGTAAGTTTTCCAGTGATATAGACGAAGATTGCCAGAAAGCTTATGAAGCAAACTTCGGAGAGAAACCCATCGGAGATATTACAGCAATCAACGCCGAGGATATACCAGACCATGACATTCTTCTTGCTGGTTTTCCATGTCAGCCTTTCAGCATTATTGGACACAGACATGGATTTAAAGACACTCGTGGCACTCTTTTCTTTGATATTGCCCGCATACTTAAAGCAAAGCAGCCATCTGTATTTTTACTAGAGAACGTTAAGTTGTTAGCAGGACATAATAACGGCAAGACACTCAAGCGGATTATGCAGGCATTAAGAGAGTTAGGGTATTATGCTGATTTTCGTGTTTTAAACGCGCTGAATTTTGGACTTCCCCAAAAGAGAGAGCGTATTTTTATCATCGGATTTAAAAAACCTTGTTCATTTGATTGGCCGGAAGGCGGCATATCCATGACCCCGTTGCATGAGATTTTAGAAGACTATGTGCCTGAACAATACTATGCCTCAGAACATATCAGAAAGAACCGACTAAAAAAACATAAGCTCACAAAAGAACCGACAATCTGGCATGAAAATAAAGCGGGACATATCAGCGCATATCCATATTCCTGCGCTTTGCGTGCTGGAGCTTCATACAACTATTTGTTAGTTAACGGCGAGAGAAGGCTTACTCTGCGTGAAATGTTACGGTTACAAGGATTCCCAGATAGCTTTAACATCATATGTAATTATAGTCAAACCAGAAAGCAGGCGGGTAACAGCCTTCCAGTGCCTGTAGCCAAAGCGGTTCTAAGAAATTTATTCATAGCGCATAGCTGGCATAACAGCTACAACGAATATGATTACTACAATCTTCAATATCCAATAGTTAATGGACAGGTAACGATGCTCGAAGAAAGGGCAAAATATGGCAAAAAGTCCAAAATTAAGAACGGTAGAGAAATACAAGCCGCCATATCTGCTAAATAAATTCCCAAAAGAATTTGCACTTAATTTGGGACGCGAGCTTGTGTATTTACTTGCATCGCGTGGGACGGCAAGACTGGAAGGTCCAGATTGGGAAGAAATATTTGCTCGACTTGTCGGCGCAAAATGGAAACCCTCAAATGTCGGTTTAGACGATGTAGTTCTCCAACAAACAGCATGGGGAGCTAAGACAGTTAAGAACAGAAAACCTTCAACAGTTTCTAAAATCCGCCTGATATCTGGCCGGAATTCTCCTGTTTATTCTTTTGGCGACCGCGAAATTAGCGAGTGCGACCCGAATGAACTCGGAGAGAAGATTCTCTCCATCTGGAACGAACGGGTAGCAAGTATTCGCAAACTCTACAAACACGTCAGGACAGTGGTTTTGATTAAGTCCGATGACCTGCTGGAAGCGGCAGTCTTTGAGTTTGAAACTATTTTGTACAGAGTTGAGAACTTCTGGTGGCAGTGGAACGAGAGAAACAATCTTGAGGGATTTGGCAAGGACAGCAAGCAGCACATCTTCACATGGCAGCCTCACGGTTCCCAGTTTACCATCATAGAAGACGTGCCTGACGACATACTTGCGATACGAATTAAGCAACCTCCACAAGTAGACCGCGCCGACATCCTCAAGGCAATCAAATTTGATGATTCTTGGATAGAAATCATTAAGTGACAATATGGATACCTTTTCAAAATCTGAACGCTCAAAAATAATGGCAAGCGTGAAGTCCCGAGGCAATAAATCCACAGAGCTTCAGTTTGTTTCTATCCTCAAGGACAAGGGCATCACAGGATGGCGTCGTAATTATCCTTTGATCGGCAATCCAGATTTTGTTTTTCTGAGAGAGAGAACCGCTGTGTTTATTGATGGTTGCTTTTGGCATAGTTGCCCCTTGCATTGCCGAATGCCAGCTTCAAATGAAAACTACTGGAACAACAAGATTGAAAAAAATAAAATTAGAGACAAGAAGATAACAAGAACATTGAGGGCAAAGGGCTGGCAAGTGATTAGAGTCTGGGAACACGAAATCAAGTCAAACAAAGTTAATCATAAATTAAACAGAATGCACAATAAGTCACTGCGCTGAATGCAGACCACAGGACGCTTTTCAGGCTTGCAGTGACTTGTAGTTAGCGGATTGTCTTTTGGCACGTTTAAGTCATTCGGTGGTCTGCATCAGTGAGTTGTGCGTTAGGTTGTCAAAATGGCTATATACCCTCCAGCCAATATTTGCGTTTACTGTGGCTCATCAGAAAGACCTCTTTCTGATGAGCACATTATTCCGCTTTCACTCCATGGATGGGAAGTATTGCAGAAAGCAAGCTGTAATAGTTGTGCTGATATTACCAAAAAATTTGAGCAAAGAGTCGCCAGGAACATGTATTGGCCATATAGGGCGAAGTATAACTTTCCTACGCGCCGCAAGAAAGATAGACCTAATAAGTTTCCTATAACCTTTGTCAAGCATGATGGAAACGAGGTTAAGGTAAAATTGCCGGTTGAGGAACACCCTAACTTTTATCTTTCTCTATTGCTTCCTGAGCCATGTCTCATTGCAGGGAGGGAACTGTCGAATTCAAATCCAGAAATGAAGGTTGAGCTGAAAGGAGATAAAAAAAGTTTAGATAAATTGATGGCTGAATCTGGATATCCATGTGTAAAAATTGATTGCGTAGCAATGTGGGGTGATCTGTGTCGTTTGATTGCTAAAATTGCGCATAGCTATGTGTTTGCTGTCTTAAGGGGTAATGGGTATTTATCTTTACTTCCAGAAGTTATACTCGGTGACAACGAATATATATCACACTATATAGGTGGAATTAAAGAATCTGAACTCAGTAGCATAGTCAATCAACTGACTGTCAATCTCGAAGAAATAAATGATGAGTATTATCTCGTGGTGTATGTGCAGCTGCTACTAATAGGTAGCTTGCCAATCTACAAAGCCATAGCTGGTAAAGTTACAGATATAGATGCTGTTTTGTCTCAAATAGCAAAAGCAGTAAGTGAGAGTTAATATGACCTAACTATGGCGTCAAGTGGACACTGGAAAGCGCGGCGGCTTAACTGCCGCATCAGCCCGCCGGATTAAAAAGCCCCGTGCTTAAATATCTGTCTCCGCGGTCCGGGAAGACAACGACAATTTTTTTATCTTTTCCGATTTTCTGCGATACTTTAAGCGCCGCCCATAAGGCCGCGCCTGAGGAAATGCCTGCAAGAATGCCTTCTTTCACGGCAAGCTGTCTTGTCATATCAGCCGCATCTGCATTGGCAACGGTAATTATTTCATCATAAATTTTTGTATTTAAAACCCCAGGATAAAAACCCGCGCCT
>JACRGX010000075.1 GCA_016212185.1 Nitrospirota bacterium | reverse complement strand
CCCGGGAAAAAAGTCAGGTGCGCCAGCGAAGTCGTATACGGCTTTTTAAGCATTAACATAGCATTAATGGTTTCAATCATGTCCTGCTCTGTCTCATAGGGATTGTCCACAATCATTTCATAATAAGGCACTGCCCTGGATTTTGAGACAAGCTCAGCGGCTTTTTTGACTACAGCAAACGGTACTTTCCTTCCATAAATATCAAAATTCACATGGTCGCTTCCTGACTGAACACCCATAATAATCCAGCTTAAGCCGGCACTCTTAAGCATAAGCAGTTTTTCCATGTCAACCATAGTTGGTATTGCACGCACCATAAACGGCAGGTTTATGTGTTTTTTGTATTCTTCGGTAAATTTTTTGAGCCATTCCATACTGTGCACAAGGAAGCAGTCATCCTCAAAATTTATATACAGGACATAAGGGTCTTTTTTAACAGCCCTTAACTCCTCAAGGCAGTTTTCAACAGACCTTTCCCTGATTTTTTTTCCGTAGACAGACACAAGTGAGGAATTGGCGCAGTATCCGCAGGAAAAAGGACAGCCCCTTGTTGTTATCATCATGTGGCAAGTGCCGCCGTACAGCGCATACCTGCGGAAAAGTTCCGGGCGCCGGGAGAAATTATATATCCTGTCATTATGTAAACAGTAATAATACTCCGGCAGATATTCCTGATACGGCAGGCTGTCCAGATTCTCCTCCGGGGGGCTTAGCGGCTGTTTTATTATTTGCCCGTTAATGCGCGACCATATATTAGGAACCTCTGGCGGAATATCCCTGCCTTTGTCGCGAAGATGATTCAACACTGAGACAACAGCCTTTTCGCCTTCACCGCAGCATACATAATCGGCATATTTTATGCATTCATCGGGCGTAAGCACTACGTGCACGCCCCCCCAGAGCACGGGGATGCTGAATTTCTCATGCAGTAAATGAGTAAGTATCTTTGCCGGGTAAAATTCAATGGACATAAGGCTGACGCCTATCAGGTCAGGATTATAATCGCGGATAAAGTCCTCCATTGCAGGGTGCAGACTGCCGTCTATATAACCGGGCAAGAGCAATATTCGCACGTCATGCCCGTTTGCGCGCACATTTGCGCCTATGTATTTAAGTCCGGCGACATAGGCATTTGATTGTAGGGAAATCAGCAGTAATTTCACAAAAATCTCTTTTCTAAGACTTTGAAACTGCAAACAGGCTTAGCGCTTAAGTCAGCTTTTTACGCAGTTAATTCATTATAAAGAACAACAGCCATTATGTCAAAATAAAATACTTGACAATTTTAGTAAACTATTTTATTTTAATTTCATGCTTAAGTTATCTACAAAGGGGCAATACGGCGTAAGGGCGATGTTTGAAATAGCAAAAAGCTATTCTGACGGCCCTATAACAATTAAAGAAATTGCACAGGAACAGGGGGTTTCTGTTGCGTATCTTGAACAGATATTAAACAGGCTCCGCAAAGACGGGCTGATTAAGAGTCTGAAGGGGCCTGGCGGCGGATATGTCCTTAGTAAAAAGCCTAATGATATAAGTGTAAGCAGGATACTTAAGGCGCTTGAGGGCCCTATTGCAATTACGCAGTGCCTTAACCCCAAGTCAAACGCCTGCAGCCGTGTTGAAGGCTGTGTGGCAAGGCTTCTGTGGAAATCACTCGGAGAAAAAATTGAGCGGTTTCTTGAGACCATAAGCCTTAAAGACCTGATGAAGGAAGAATCCAAACTCTGAAAGGTAAACCATGTCAATTGCAGAGCTGTCCGGACATGAAAAATTGTTGAAATTTCTTGATAAGCCCATAGCCGCCGACGCAATAACAGATATAATTTATATGATGTGCCCGATGCACCTTCTTACTCTGCAGGAGAGGATAAAAGAGCTTAAGGTCGGGCAGGTGCTTGCGGTACTTACTGACTATGACGGAGCGCTTGAGGATATTCCGGCGTGGTGCGGCAAGACAGGAAATGAATTTGTCGGCGTGCTGGAATCACCGGATTATTACAGTTTCTATGTAAAAAAATTAAAGGAGTAATTATGGGAAAAATATACCTGGACCATGTTGCGACAAACCCCATGCATCCTGAGGTGCTGGAGGCAATGATGCCTTTTCTTAAAGAAGATTTTGGAAACCCGTTAAGCATCTATCCTCCGGGGGCAAAGGCAAAAGAGGCGATTGAAGGGGCCAGAGGAAGCGTTGCTTCACTTATCAATGCAAAGCCGAATGAGATAATATTCACCGCAAGCGGGGCGGAGTCCAATAACTTTGCACTGCGCGGCATAGCCCTTGCCCTTCAGAATAAAGGCAAGCATATCATAGTTTCAAAAGCAGAGCATCATTCCATTTTAAATTCTGCCCGCTTTCTGGAAAAATCAGGCTTTGCAGTTACTTATCTGCCTGTTGACAAATCAGGACTCGTTGACCCTGATTCTGTGCAAAGGGCTATAACCAAGGAAACTGTTTTAATATCCATCATACATGCAAGCCCGGAAGTCGGCACTATTGAGCCTGTTGCCGAAATTGCAAAGATTGCAAAAAAGAATAATATAATCTTTCATACAGATGCCGTTGCATCAGCAGGCAATATACCTGTAGATGTCCGTGAGCTCGGCGTTGACGCACTTTCACTGACGGCGCATCAGTTTTACGGACCCAAAGGTGCAGGGGCGCTTTATTTAAAAGAAGGGACACGGATAGTCCCTTTGATATACGGGGGTATACAGGAAGGCGGCCGGCGCGCCGGCACTGAGAATGTCCCTGCAATTGCAGGCATTGGCAAGGCGGCGGAGCTTGCAAAAAGGGATATGGGCAAACGCTCAGATCATGTTAAACCGCTCAGGGATAAACTCATTTCCAGTGTTTTATCAAAGATAACTAATGTCTATCTCACAGGCCATCCTGAACAGAGGCTCCCGGGGCATGCAAGCTTTGTGGTGGAATACATTGAAGGCGAGGCCATGCTTCTGCTTCTTTCAGCCAAGGGGATCTATGTGGCAAGCGGCTCTGCCTGCTCGTCAAAGGCATTAAAGGCATCTCCTGTGCTTCTTTCACTGGGTATTCCAGCGCATCTTGCGCAGGGTTCTGTCGTATTTACACTCGGTGAAGAGACTAAAGAACTGGAAATAGATTATTTGATTGAAACATTCCCCCAGATTATATCCCGCTTAAGGGAAATATCGCCTTATTCAAAAGGCTGGGAGGGAACGGAGGGCGAAACATGTACAGTGAAAAAGTAATGGAGCATTTTACTAATCCGCGGAATGTCGGTGAACTGCCTGACGCAGACGGCATAGGCACAGAAGGGAATCCTGTATGCGGCGATGTGATGAAGATTTTTATAAAGGTTAAAGACAATATAATAACTGATGCCAAATTCAAGACCTTTGGCTGCGGCGCCGCAATTGCGGTGTCAAGCATGGTGACTGAAATGGTCAAGGGCAAGACCCTTGACGAAGCGCTTAAGATTTCAAAGGAGGCGGTTGCCAATGAGCTTGGCGGGCTGCCGCCCCAGAAGATGCATTGCTCTAATCTGGGCGCCGATGCCCTGCACAAGGCGATAGAGGACTACAGGCAAAAACAAGGGAAATGAAGGATTCAAGGGGTCAAAGATTCAAGTAAAAATTATCAATTAACAATTATCATTTTAAATTGATAAATGTTAATTTTGCATTTTGCAATGAAAGAAATACTAGAACCCATGAATCCTTGAACCCTTTTATTGATACTATGGCTGTGCTTGAAATAAAAACATATCCGGACAAAATTCTGAAGGAAAAGACCGCTCCTGTTACAGAGTTTGACGAGGCGCTTCAAAAATTGATTGACGATATGATAGAGACCATGTATGCGGCTTTTGGCGTTGGTCTTGCCGCCAATCAGGTAGGCGTACCAAAAAGGGTGCTTGTTATTGACGTCTCAAGCAAGGAAGCGGCTATTACCCTGATTGTCCTTATAAACCCGGAGATTGTTTCCATGGAAGGAGCGATGGAGGTTGAGGAAGGATGCCTGAGCCTGCCCGGTTATACGACAGTCGTAAAAAGGGCTGAAAAAGTGAAGGTAAAGGGGCTTGACAGAAAAGGCAAGCCGGTAGAGGTGGAAGGCAGCGGGCTTTTATCAAGGGCGCTTCAGCATGAGATTGATCACCTGAACGGCAAATTATTGATTGACAGGATAGGCCGCATCAAAAGAGAGTTTTTTAAAAGACGCCACAGAAAGGTATCGGCAGGCAGTAAGTGACAGACAACAGGTTGAAAATTGCCGGCGAGAGATATTTAAATTACCCCTTGCCTGTTACTTGTTGCCCGTTATTGTAATGCGTATAATATTTTTTGGCACACCTGAGTTTGCTGTCCCATCCCTTAAGGCTCTGCTTGATTCAGGGCATGAAGTGCTTGCAGTTGTAACTCAGCCTGATAAACAAAGCGGCAGGGGAAGGCATATGACTGCCTGCCCTGTAAAACAGGAAGCGCAGAGAACAGGGCTAATGATATTACAGCCGCAGAAGGTAAAAGAGACTGCATTCGCTGGAGAGTTAAGGCAGTTAAACCCGGACGTCATTGTTGTCATTGCATACGGGCAGATCCTTCCACCGGAGATTATTCACCTGCCCCGTTGCGGGTGCATAAATGTTCATGCATCACTGCTTCCTAAATACAGGGGCGCCGCGCCCATAAGCCGGGCAATTATCAACGGCGATGCTACGACAGGGATAACCACGATGCTTATGGATGAGGGCATGGATACAGGACATATCCTGCTTCAGACAGAGATAGAGATTGAAAAAAATGATACGGCAGGAAGTCTTGCTTATAAACTTTCAAGGCTCGGCGCTGAGATTTTAATTAAAACACTCGCAGGCTTAGAGCAGAAAGCTATCAAGCCGGTGCCGCAATACGGTGATGCCTCCTATGCGCCTACACTGAAAAAAACCAACGGTCTTATTTTATGGTCAAAGCCTGCAAGGGAATTATGCAATTTCATAAGGGGTATGAACCCATGGCCTGGGGCATATAGTTTTCTTGGGGGCAAAAGGGTTAAAATTCTAAAGGCAGCGGCATTAGACGGCACCGGAGCGTCTGGTTTGGTAATTAAGGCTGCGCAGAACGAGTTGACAGTTGGAGCAGGAGAAGGACTTGTGTCAATACTTGAGGTTCAGCCCGAAGGAAGGCCGGTGATGTCAATCAGTGCATTTTTACAGGGAAGAAAAATATCTGAAGGAATGAGGTTTTATGAATACGCGGTTGATTAGGGGCATGTTTTTAAAACTCGGCTATCCTGCAATGCTGCTTATCGGCTGGATTTTCAGGGTTAAAAAAGACAGGCTTCAAAAATTACTGGTAGATGTGAATAACAGCCTTGTCAGAAAGTTCAGCTTAAAACCTGCAAAGAGGCTGCTTCTGCTTCTGCCCCACTGCCTCCAGCAAAGCGAGTGCAAGATAAAAATCACGTACGATGTTTATAACTGCGAAGGCTGCGGCAAATGCGAGATAAAGGATTTTACAAAGATGGCAAAAGACCTCGGACTGAATTTGTTTGTCGCTACCGGAGGCACTATCGCAAGAAGGATAGTCGTTGACACAAAACCCGAGGCCATTGTCGCCGTAGCCTGTGAACGCGACCTCTCAAGCGGGATTATTGATACGTATCCCCTGCCGATTTTAGGCATTATAAATGAAAGACCCTTTGGTCCGTGCTTTAACACAAGGGTTGATATTGAAAAGGTAAAAGAGGCGCTCAGTTTTTTTGCTGGAGGGAATTAGACTACGGGAAGAAGAAATAAAAAATATTGATTCGGTGCGTTATAAGTGGTACACTACTTAGAAGGAGGGAATATCAATGCCGGCAAAAAATCCAAGAATTAATGTGGTTTTGGAGAAACCGCTTTACAAAAGCGTCCAGCACCTTGCAGAGAGGGAAAAGGTATCGCTTTCATTAAAAGCCCGTGACTTAATTAGAGAAGCTCTGGAATTAGAAGAAGATATAGCATTATCTGCATTTGCTGAAAAAAGGGAACAATCTCTTAAAAAAACAAAGGCGCTGAAACATACTGAGGTCTGGTAGCCTTGCCTTTTGAGCTTAAATATCATCCTGACGTCAAAGCGGTTGACATCCCTTTACTTGACGAGAAGATTAAAAAACGCATTAAAACTGCCATAGAAATTCGCCTTACAGCGGCCCCGCATCAGTATGGGGAGCCGTTGAGAAAAACCCTTAAGGGATATTGGAAACTTAGGGTTGGAGATTACAGGGTAGTTTATAAAATTGCACACGGCGAAGTCCGGATACTCGGCATTATTCACAGGAAAAGAGTTTATGAAATGATAGAGAAAAGGATTTCCTGATTACAGCAGGCAAAAAGGGAATAGATGGCAACTTTAAATTTTAAAGGAAAGACGTTATCGTTTTTTTTTAGATTTATAAATTGAAGGAATAAAAATTTCATGCAAAATCCTAGTCCAAAGCATCAAAAATTAATATATGCACTTATAAATCATTTTAGAACAAAACTTGGCTATCAAATTTTAAGTGCGGCTTATTCTGGTTTCATGTTGTATATTTCATTCTGACAGAGGAGTGCAGTATGCGAGCGCTGATTTTCGGGAAGTGCTGGGGGCATTTGGATTTATCCAGAGCATGAGCAGGAAGGGAAATTGTTATGATAATGCAGTTGCTGAGAGTTTTTTCCATACATTGAAGATAGAGCATGTGTATGATTACAGGTATGAAACACGGACAGAGGCTATACAAAGTGTTTTCGAATATATTGAAATGTTCTATAATCGTCAGAGGAGACATTCAGCCCTGGGATATAAATCCCCGGTATTATTTGAACTGGAGGCTATGGCAGCCTAACTTAACTTTGTGTCCGTTAAATCGGGGGAAGATCAACCTAAATTTACTAAAAAATTTTTACTATTAGCAAAGAAAATATAAATCTCAATAAACAAAGAAAGAACATATGGGAACGGTAATTCTCAGGAGAAGGGGGCTAAAATGAATGAACAAATAAACAATGAATTGCCTGCTCACCTTAGAGAGTTAGTGAGTCCAACACCAAGTGGTTTTGCGAAACTTATAGCTGCATGGGCAGGGCTTGATACTGAAACTCAAATTCTTCTTCATATGATAAAACAACTTCGCAAGAGTGGGCGGCATTACTTTGATAAAACATTTCTAACAGTTGCTCTCAAAAGCCCTAATCCATATGTTCGCTATTTAGCAGCAAAGGAATTTCATCCGTATGCCACTGAAGAGATTAACCAACTTATTGAAAATGATCCTGACCCGCTGGTGCGTTTTTGTAAAAAAGAAGACACATGGGATTTTATCCTTAGCGATGAATTCAAAGACTCAAAAGCATTTTTTGAAATGCCCCAAGAGGCAAGATTAGCATCTGTTCGTAGTTTGAGAGGAGGCGGAGAAGAAATAGCTCAAATAATATCTTATGCCGTCGACCACGAGCTGGAAAAAGGGGCTGTAACCGAGAACGAATTGCTTGAAATACTTGCAGATTATGTTAACAGATCAGAATTTAAAGATTACTATAAAGAAGATATCTTTCGTTATGATGGTTGGGGTGAGTATCAACAAGGGAAAGATATTGAAAGTCTTTGGAATTTATTACTAAAAGTGCCCGAAAGTATATCTTATATACTTATTTGGCATTTGCCCCCTGAAGCAGGTTTGTTCACTGGTATCCCTGATAGTGTTTTAAAAAATATGACAAATAGCCAATTACGAGAACTTTTATATCGTTCAGATGTTGAATTGACGAAGTTTCGAAAAGAGGTCTTCTTAAAAACTGATACTGACGACTTCTTAAACTCTGCAGCAGTTGCATATAATTTTAACTTAACCAACGATGAATTTGCCGAGATACTCAAAAAACCAGAAAATGAAAAATATAAAATATTAAATAATTTAAAATATGCACAAGATCTTAGTCTTTGCCTCCATGATGCACTGCATGATATTTTATTTAATGGTCCAAGATTTGAAGATGCCGAATGGCCCGGAAGAATATTAGAGCAAAAGTTGAAGTCATTAAAAAGTGGAGAAAATGGACAGCAACTAAGAGAACTTCGATTATACCGATTAGCAAAGCAAACTGTCCCTTGGAAAAAAGAAAAAGGTTACCTGCCATCAAATGAACTAAATTTCTTAAGAAACGCTGTTGTTGAAGGTGATACTTGGGAAACATTTATGAGTTTCTCTAAAGCATGGGAACAAAATCGGTCTACCCAAAAATTAGAGGAATACTTGCCACTAATTCATGAGCTTGATGAGGATAACAGGGTTGACGAAGAGGATTTTGAAGATTCTTCCCAAATAACAAAACGGCTCGAAGAAAAACTATCTGAGCTATCGTCTAAATTAAGAACTGATAGCGATGGAAAAGACACAACACTGGCTGATGCTTTCAGTCAAGTGACGGCATACTTAACAGTTTTACAGGATAAAACAAAAGAAGAGCTTGATTTCCTGAAGAATCAACTTAGCGGACTACAAAATTCCTTTAATAGACAAAAAATACTATCTGTGACGATTTTTGTATTAGCTGTAATCTTATTGTTTTTGCTTTGGAAGTAAATAACAGTTTTTGAATGTTTAGAATAAATAACGTATAAACAACTTTCATGGAGGGATCATGACTGAAAGAGGATTTATTTTTGATTTAATGGATGAAATCTCTAATGCCACAGTTAATCTTGCTAAAGAACAGTTGAAAGCAAACATGTTAAAAGATAAAGACGAAAAACATATAGATGCAGTGGTTAATAAATTTCTTGAAGTTGGTGACAAAAATACACATGGTAGGTCTATTAGCCCAGATGAAGCTGAAGCTTTCGGATTAAAAATTAAGAAAGAAGATAAACATAGTGAATTCTGGAATATGATTTGGGAAATATATGTAAGGATTGAAACGTATACAAGAAATAAAAGACTGGCAAAATATTTACTTTCAAGAAACGGCGGGATAGATGTGCAAGCAATGCCAATGGGTTTCTAACAGGACGAAATGATATACGTAAAAGAAGCAGGTACTATAAAAAAGGGGGTTTTTTCTTTTATCCCTTCCTTTTCTTTATCATATTCTGAAAGGTTTGGATCTGTGGCTGAATATTTTTTTAATTCTTCGGAGATAGATTCAAAATTAGTCAATAGATCTTTTTCTGTTATTTTTCGTTCCATAGATATATAAGTTTATGCGTTATAGTTGTTAGCTGTCAAGAGGTAAATTTTCATATATTGATATTAACCCAATATGTTGTGTAGTTAAAATTGATACACTCTATATATTGTTAGGAGCTTTTATATGCAATACGAAGCTGTCATAGGTCTTGAAATTCATGCGCAATTGCTGACAGATTCAAAGATGTTCTGCGGATGCTCTACTAAATTCGGCTCTGAGCCCAATACGCAGACCTGTCCGGTATGCATCGGCATGCCCGGAGTTTTGCCTGTAACGAATAAAAAAGCGATTGAATATGTGATACAGACAGGGCTTGCCGTAAATTGCACGATTTCGCCATACAGCAGGTTTGCGAGGAAAAATTACTTCTATCCCGACCTTCCCAAGGGCTATCAGATAAGCCAGTACGAGCTTCCGCTGTGCGAAGGAGGCTATGTAGAAATTGCCCAAAACAGCAGTACAAAAAAAATCAAACTCACGCGGATTCACCTTGAAGAAGACGCAGGCAAAAACATCCATGATGGCGCAGGCAATTACAGCTTTGTTGACTTAAACAGGGCCGGCACGCCTTTGATGGAGATTGTCACCGAGCCTGATATTCGCAATCCTCAGGAAGCTGTGGAGTTTATGAAAAAGCTAAGAACTATCCTGAAATATATCAATGTGTGCGACGGCAACATGGAGCAGGGCTCATTAAGGTGTGATGCAAATGTGTCTGTGCGGCCCGCCGGACAAAAGGAATTCGGAGTCAAGGCAGAGATAAAAAACATGAATTCCTTTAAATTTATTGAGAAGGCTCTTGAATATGAAATCAAGCGTCAGATAAAAGTCTTGAAAGAAGGCGGCAGGATTATTCAGGAGACGCGGCTGTGGAATACTGACAAAGGCATTACTGAGTCCATGCGTTCAAAGGAAGAGGCGCACGACTACAGGTATTTCCCCGAGCCTGACCTGGTGCCTGTTGAGGTTGAGCCTTCATGGATTGAGCGGATAAAGACACAACTGGTGGAACTACCTGATTCAAGGCTGGAAAGATTTATAAGCCAATACGGCCTTCCTGAACATGACGCGGGACTGCTTACATCCGAAAGGGCAACTGCTGAATGGTTTGAAGAGGCGGTGAAATCAGGCGGAGATCCTAAAGGCGTGAGCAACTGGATAATGGGCGACCTTATGCGATTCCTTAATGAGGACAATAAACAGATTGAAGAATGTGCGCTAAAGCCGGCGCAGCTTGCCGGTCTGCTTAAATTAATTGACAGCGGAGTAATCAGCGGAAAGATTGCTAAGACGGTTTTTGAGGAGATGTATAAAACAGGCAGGGACGCTGAAGTGATAGTAAAAGAAAAAGGGCTCGTTCAGGTAAGTGATGAATCTGAGATTGGGAAGGTTGTTGATGAGGTATTGAAAAACAATCAGAAAGAGCTTGAGAGGTTTAAGGCGGGAGATGAAAAACTTTTGGGATTTTTCGTAGGGCAAATAATGAAAATTACCAAAGGCAAGGCAAATCCGAAGATTGTAAATGAATTATTGAGGGAAAAATTGTCAGCACACACATAATAAAATATTCTGCTCCTACCTCACTTGTCATGGCCAGACCTGCCTACCGGACAGGCAGACTTGATCGGGGGCAATCCAGAACACCATTTGAACTCTAACCTTTATTTGGCATTTGAGCTTTGTAATTAGACATTAATAAATTACAATGTCTGTAAAGATAAATATAATCACTGCATTTCAACTAAGTACTCAACTGTAACTCTGTCGTCTGCAGTCATTGCAGTGCCATAGATTTTGACAAGTGCCCGCCTGTAGTGACAAAAAATGTCAGGCTATGACAAACAATTTACATTTTAAGGCTGACATTTAGAGGATGATGCTATCTAACTATTTAAAATATTTACTTATTTTTAGTTACGGCGTGCTGGTATAAGAAATGCTAATTGTATAAGTAATTCTTTTGAATCACGGGTAATATTCACATTCAGCGCACTTGAAAATTTTATAAGTAAACGCAACTTCCCGAAAGGAGGCATGTATGTTTACGAAATCTCTGCTGAGAGGCAACCGGCCCGTTTATTTAACGACAATTGCTGTTTTTCTTTTCCAGCTTCTGTGCTGTCTGATCCCTGCCGCTGACGGTCAGGCGCAAAAGATGCAGGATGCAGGATACAAGATGCAGGAAAAAATGAATAAAGTTTCAAAACTCCAGGTTCCTTTTATAGAAAATCAGGGGCAGGTCAATGATGAGTCAGTGAAGTTTTACGCAGGCACATTTGCCGGGACTGTATTTGTGACTGATGAAGGAGGGATAGTTTACAGCCTTATTAAAAATGAAAACTTAGAACTTAGAACTGAGAACTCAAGACTAAAACAAAATATTCCGAACGCTGCTTTTCCAAGGGCAATTTCCTTGAAAGAGACCCTCCTATGTCCGCAAAAAACAACTATAAGAGGCTTTAATAAATCAGCAGCAAAGGTCAATTATCTTGTGGGAAGCAACAAAGATAATTGGAAATCAGGCATCCTGTCATGGCAGGGAATCAGCATTGGAGAGGTATACAACAGGGTAGCGTTGGAATTAAAAGCTTATGAAAATAATGTTGAGAAGCTTTTTACGGTTTATCCTGAAGGCAATGTCAATGATATTAAGCTAAAGATAGAAGGCGCAGAGGGGCTCAGGGTAAACAATGAAGGCGAACTTGAAGTTGATACAAAACTCGGAACCGTTAAATTCACAAAGCCTGTTGCCTATCAGGAGATTGAGGGGAAGAGGGTGGAGGTGGCAGTTGACTACTGGGTCAGGGGTCAAGGGTCAAGGAGTGATTCCGAAGTCTTTTCAACGCTGAACGCAGAACGCATTTACGGTTTTTATGTCGGCGCATATGACAGGACAAAACCACTTATAATTGACCCGCTTTTAGCCTCAACATTCATCGGCGGAAGCGGCAACGAGACTATCAGGACAATTGCGGTAGATTCTGCAGGCTCGGTATATGTCGCGGGCAATACTTCTTCAAGCAATTATGCATTGACTTCCAGTACGTATGACGCCGGCTTTAACGGCTATACGGATGTTATTGTTTCAAAGTTTGACAGCAACCTTTCAAACCTCCTTTCATCAACTTTTATCGGAGGATGGTCATATGATAACGCAGAAAGCATTACGATAGATTCTTCAGGCAATGTATATATCTCCGGCCAGACGTATTCATACAATTATCCGGTTACGGCAGGCGCGTACGACACTACCTTTAATAGTTCTTATGATGCCTTTGTTTCAAAACTCAGTCCTGACCTTTCAACGCTGCTTGCATCAACTTTTATCGGAGGCTGGAGTGATGATTATGCCAAGACAATAAAAATAGACCCATCCGGCAATTTATTTGTGGCCGGATATACATTTTCAAATAATTTTCCTGTGACTTCCGGCGCGTACGACGCTACTTTTAACGGCTCTTACGATGTCTTTATTTCAAGACTCAGCGCTGACCTTTCAACTTTACTTGCATCAACCTTTATCGGCGGTACGTACGCAGATTTTCTTGAATCTTTTGTGCTGGATAACATATCAGGCAGTGTATTGGCAGCCGGGCATACAAACTCAGGCAATTATCCGGTCACGGCAGGCGCTTATGATACAACCTTTAACGGCTCTTCCGATGCCTTTGTGTCAAGGCTGAACAGCAATCTCACGAGCCTGCTTGCATCCACCTTTGTCGGAGGGATAAGTTTTGATTATGCAAAAGCGCTTGCAATAGACTCAGCAGACAGTGTGTTTATTGCAGGAAATACTAATTCAAATAATTTTCCTGTAACCCCAAGCGCTTATTCGTCCGAGCTTAACGGTAATATGGATGTTTTTGTATCAAGGCTTGACAGCAGCCTTTCAAATCTTATGGCATCCACTTATTTGGGCGGATGGAGCAACGATTATGCCACTACGCTTGTTATAGACCAGTCAGACAACATATACATTGCGGGGAATACATTTTCAAATAATTTTCCTGTGACCGCCGGCGCTTATGATTCAACTTTTAACGGCTCTTCCGATGCCTTCATATCAAGGCTTGACAGCAGCCTTTCAAATCTTACGGCATCAACCTTTATCGGCGGTGCAAGTGATGATTACACTAATAGCATTGCAATAGCTCCGTCAGGCAATTTGTTTGCCGCCGGATATACATATTCAGGTAGTTTTCCTGTGACCGCCGGCGCTAATGACACTGCCTTTAACGGCGGGTCTTATGACGCCTTTGTTCTAAAGATAGATATGAATCTTTCTGTGAATGACGCGGATGGCGACGGCTATCCTTTTAATCAGGATTGCGATGACAGCAACCCTGCTGTTAATCCGGGGGCGGCGGAAATACCAAACAACGGCATTGATGACGACTGTAATCCGGCAACACCTGTAACTTCGGTTTCAGGAAACGGCTTCAACTATCCGACGCCGTTATTCAGGGCGAGCTTGTCCACAAATGTAAATGCAACATCTCTTGAAACAGGCTATCTCAAATATTACTACACCCGCACGAGGATTTATTTTACAAGCGTGTCAATCTCCGGAATCACTGTATCAGGAGGCGCTGCAGCACTCACCGGATTAGGAACAGTATCAAAGGTGACAAACAGTATGACAGAAACTATTTCAGGATGCACTTTTACTGCAACAATAACTGATGGAAGCACTGATGCTGTGGGGCTGGAAATACGCAAACCCGACGGAACGCTTTATTACAGCGCGGCTTCGCAGACTATAACCAGCGGGAATTATAATGTGACAGGGCTATAAACAAAAGTCATAAGCTGAGAGCTGAAAGCTGAGGGGAAATAAAATATTATTTAAAACAAAATTCCCTGTCTAAGCGCTACTGCCGGCTTTTCGCCGGGTTTCTTTGAGGCCGCGGCTTTTTTGGAAAAAATAGTTATCTCTCCGTAAACACCGTCATAACCCGGAACGATATTTATATCTCCTGCACGCACCTTAATAATTCCTTCGGCTGTTTTATTGCCTGCAATTTTAAATAATTCATCATCAGGAAGGTCCATCAGGATTGTTAATTCAGGATATAAGCTGACGAGTTTTTCATACTCCCGTTTAACTCTGGCGGTATTAACTCCGATATCCAGCGCTTCTGATATAATTTCCTCAAGCGGCACCATATGCACGGACGGGATTGCATTTGGATGTACAAAGCCCTCCTGCCTGTCGGCAAGTTCATCAACCCTGTTCATCACCCCGACCGTAAGCGGTTTTTTGCATACCGGGCAGATATTGTTGTGTCTTTTAGACTCAGCCGGGGAGAATAATATATTGCACAACCTGTGTCCGTCATAGTGATATTTGCCTTCTTCAGGGAAGAACTCTAATGTGTAAAGAAAACGGGTCTTGTCTTTTTTCCTGATAGCATCAATGATTTCGTGGTAGTCCATTTTGCATTCAAAGACATTTGCCTCGCGTCCGAGTTTGCCGGGTGAATGGGCGTCTGAGTTGGATATTAAGGTTATTTTATCAAGGGCTGACAACCGCCAGTTCATTTCCGGGTCAGAAGACAGGCCGGTCTCAATAGCATAGATGTATTTTGAATATTCACCGAAACATTCCTCTATTGAATCAAATCCCGACTTGCTTCCAAAAACAGAAAACCACGGGGTCCATGCGTGGGCCGGGACAAAGAGACAGTCTTCAGAGATATCCATGACTATTTTCAGTAAATCCTTTGCAGGTGTGCCGAGTATGGGCCTGCCGTCAGATAATAGGTTTCCTCTTTTCCCAAGCGTATTGTTTATTTTTTCCGCAATCTCAAGGCTTGGCGCCATGATTATATTATGTATCCTTCTTACCTTTCTGCCCTGCGAATAAATACTGCTTATCTCAGCCGTGGGCATGAAGAATACCGAGGGTTCTGACGGCGTTGTGTAAAAACCATTGTCTGCAGGCTTAAGTATTTTTTGCAGATTTTTAAAATGAACAGGATGGGTAAAATCGCCTGTGCCCAAAAGGTTTATTCCTTTTTTCTTTGCCCACAAAGCCATAGCCGCAACGTTCATGTCTTTGCTCGTTGCGCGGCTAAAGCCTGAATGGACATGAAGGTCAGCAATAATTTTCATATCCTAAATCCTTTTCTCATAAATCCTGTATGTTTTATACAGCCTGCCGTCCACCATCTCCACCATCTTCTGCACAGGATAATTGTCCTCTAAAATCCATGAGAATTCTACTTTCTTATATCCCTTTTCCCTGACGGCCTTAAGCCCTTCAATCAGCAAAAACGCATCAACACCCTGTCTTCTAAAGCCTTCTTTTATCCCGAGAAGCAGGAGCCTTAAATCTTTTATTTTTTTTGAGTGCCACAGGGCTTTTAGAATTCCAAGGGCGGAGAGCCTGCCGTTGAGTTTTTTCAGGACATAATTAAAATCAGGCAAAAGCATCATAAAGCCTACGGCCTCACCTTTACATTCGGCGATTAATGCAAGTTCCGGGACAATCAGGGGCTTTAATTTTTTAGCCATGTGCTCAATTTCTTCATCTGTCATCGGCAAAAATCCCCAGTTTTTTTCCCATGCGGAGTTGTAGATGTTTTTAAAGACGGCCATCTCTTTGTCAAAGGATTTTAAGTTTATCGGCCTGACCGTTATTTTATTTTTTTCAATAATGCCTGCAACCCTGTAAATTTTTTCAGGAAGCCTTTCCGGGACCTCAAGGGTATAGGCAAAAAAGTCTTTTGCCTTTGCAAATCCGCAGTCCTCAAACAGCGCCCGGTAGTATGGAAAATTATAAGGCATCATGAGTTTCGGCGGGCTCTCATATCCGTCAATCAGCAGTCCGCATTCTTCATTGGTTGAAAAATTAAAAGGGCCGCGCAATATTTCCATGCCCTTTTTCTTGTGCCACTCGGCTGCCCTGTCAATCAGCGCGCCTGCAACTTGGCTGTTCCTTATGCAGTCAAAGAATCCGAAAAACCCTGCATTTTCTCCATGAAAATTTATATGAGCCTCGTTATAAACCGCAGCTATCCTGCCAGTGGTCTTTCCTTTAACCCTTGCAATGAAAGGGGCGACCTCAGCGTGTTTTAGAAAGGGATTTTTCGGGGAAAACTGATTTTTTACATCATTTAAAAGCGGCGGGACCCAGCAGGAACTATTGGAATATAGGTTGTAAGGAAATTCCAGGAATTCCTTAAAAGTTTTTTTGTTGTCAGCGGGTAATATCTCAATCAAGTTATATAAGTGAAAATATTTTTATTAAAAAAGAGCGTTTGTAATTATACATTTTTCTTTTTTAATTTAATCTTCCCTGTGGCAAGACCACGGGGAATACGTTTGCTATTCATTTAAATTATATTTAAAATTTTTCCTACTGCCTCAAATTCCTTGAGCACTTTCTCAAGCTGTTCATCAGTATGTGTTGCCATATAGCTGGTCCGTATCAGCGCCTTGCCGTTCGGCACGGCAGGACTTACTGCAACATTGGCAAAAACGCCTCTGTCATGCAGAAGCCTCGCCATTGTAAAGGCCTTCATGTCATCGCCGACAATGACCGGTATAATCGGAGTCTCGCTTGTTCCAGTGTCAAAACCGAGCGCCCTGAAACCTTTCAGCATCTTGTTTGTGTTATGCCACAGTCTTTCCCTGTGTACGGGCTCTGCCTCAATTATGTCTATTGCGGCGCTTACCGAAGCCACTGAGGCAGGCGGGGGGCTTGCGCTGAAAATAAACGACCTTGCAATGTGTTTGATGTAATGAATAATCTCTTTTGAGCCGGCTATGAATCCGCCGATGGATGCAAGGGACTTGGAATACGTGCCCATAATCAAATCCACCTCATCTTCCAAGCCGAAATGCTCCGCTGTCCCGCGTCCGGTCCTGCCTAAAACACCGATGCCGTGTGCGTCGTCAACCATTACCCGGGCGCCGTATTTTTTTGCAAGCCTTACGACATCCGGCAGATTTACTATATCGCCTTCCATGCTGAAGACTCCGTCAACAATTATCAGCTTTGCCTTATCATTGTACTGCTGGAGGAGTCTTTCAAGGTCCTCCATGTCGTTATGCCTGTATTTTTTTATCTCCCCGAATGAGAGCCTGCAGCCGTCAATTATGCTGGCGTGGTTCATTTTATCTATCAGCGCTATGTCGTCCTTGCCGACGAGTGAGGCTATTACGCCGAGATTGGTCTGAAATCCAGTTGAAAAAATCAGGGAAGCCTCTTTGCGCATAAATAGTGTAAGTTTCTTCTCAAGCGCTACATGTATGTCAAGGGTTCCGCTTAAAAATCTTGACCCCGCACAGCCGCTTCCGTATTTTCTGACGGCATCTATTGCAGCTTCCTTTACCTTCGGATGATTTGTAAGCCCGAGGTAATTATTTGAGCCGATCATTATCATCCTTCTGCCGTCAACAATTACCTCCGGGTCCTGGGCGCTTTCCAAGACTCGGAAATAAGGATAAACCCCTGCATCCATGACTTCTTTTGCAGTGGTAAACTTATGGCATTTTTCAAAAATGTCAGTTTCCTTATGGTTGTTTAAAGCCACCTGTGAATTTTGTACCAGTCTGCCGTCCATTTTATCCCTTCTTTTATTCCGACTTTCGGCGTAAAGCCGAGTTTGTTCTTTGCATTTGAAATATCGCACCGCCAGTCTGTGTGCATAAGTTCCTTAAGCTTGTCCCTGTTAATCATTGTAATCCTATTTGTGATTTTACTCAAGCCGTCCCCAATAGCTCCGATAACAGGCAGGATTGTCTTTGGCAGTCTTAATTTTATCACCCTTGCTTTCTGCAGCGCTGATGCTATTTCATCTATAATTTCCACATTAGAATATGTCATGCCGTCTGAGATACAGAAGGTTTCCCCGATTGCCTCCTCTTTTTCTGCTGTAAGTATCAGGGCTCTTATCAGGTCTTCTATGTAGACTAATGAGATCCGGGTTTCTCCCCAGTAAGGCAAAAATCCTGTATTCACAAGTTTAAACAATAAAAACATTTCACTGTCCCTGGGCCCGTAAACAGCAGTGGGCCTCAGTATTGAAACCGGAATTATATCCTTATATTTGAGCACGGCTGCCTCTCCGAGCAGTTTGCTTTTACCATAATCTGATACAGGGCGGGGACTGCGGTCTTCGCTGACAGGTTTACCGTTAAGATTGGGTCCAAAGGCGGAAAGACTGCTCACATATACAAAGCGTTTAATGCGGGGGTTATTTTTAACAACAGTGTCTATGATATTTTCAGTGGCTTTTGTATTTACAGTGTAGAAATCCTCTTTGCAATTAGACTTGGTCAGTCCTGACAGATGGAATACATATTCAAAATCCCGCAGATTCTTCAAAGACTCTTTATCAGAGCAGTCTCCGTATATGAGCTGTACACTGGGCCCTTCAAGCCATTTGTGTGCGGAGACCTTCCTAACAAGGCAGGACACCTCACAGCCGTCGCTTAAAAGGCTTTCTACAAGGTGGCTGCCTATAAAGCCCGATGCTCCTGTGATGAGGACTTTCATGCAATATTGATCTTCCCTGGGACGAAACCGCAGGGAAGCTAATGTAAGGAATTTCTTTTTATTACATTCGCTCGCGAACCCCGTGGCAAGACCATGGGGGATACGCTCGCTATCCATTTACAACGGCATTAAAATAGGATTAAGATTGCCGCTTAACCGGTATTAACCTGCCTGCCGTTTTTATTGATTTAGAATAAACAGACATCCGCTTAATGTCAAGCATCTGGACAAACCGGAGGATTAAGATATTTTTATAGAGATATAATGCAGAATTTTATTTTTATTTAATCCTTTTAATGCAGCCTGACATCATCTTTATCTGAATCAGGGCCTTTTGTTCTTTTAGTCTCTTTTCTCTGAAAGAAGCAATTAGTTTGCAGTAAATATTTTTTAGATTCCCTAACTTTTCTTGGCTCTTCATATCCATGACATCACCTCCAAATACATCAGCAGTACAGTTGATTGTATTTTACTGCCCGGTGGATTTTAATATAAGTGATTACAGTCACATCGCGGGAATATTTGACCAACTGCCGGTTTTTGGAGAAGAGCCGGCGCTTTAAAGGTATAATATCAATATGATGTCTGCTCCAAGATTGAAGACCGCCGGCAGGTTTAAGCTTATCTCAGGCTTCAAGCCGAAGGGCGACCAGCCGAAGGCGATAGATGCGCTCACAGAGGGCCTTCAAAAAGGGCTGAAGCATCAGGTCTTGCTCGGCGTGACAGGCTCAGGCAAGACATTCACAATTGCCAATGTCATTGCAAATATAAACAAGCCCGCGCTTGTTATTGCCCACAACAAGACTCTTGCCGCACAGCTTTACGGTGAATTCAAGGCATTTTTCCCTGAGAATGCGGTGGAATATTTTGTGAGTTACTACGATTATTACCAGCCCGAGGCGTACATACCGTCAACCGATACCTACATTGACAAAGACGCAATGATTAATGACGACATAGACCGCATGCGGCATGCGGCAACGAGAGCCGTGCTTGAGAGGACTGATACTATTGTTGTTGCCTCTGTTTCGTGCATTTACGGCATCGGCTCGCCTCAGGATTACCTTGATATGCATCTCTTCATGGAGGAGGGCATGCGCACGGAGAGGGATGCAGTTTTAAGAAAGCTTGTTGACATGCTCTATGAACGCAGCGAGGACTTTAAAAGGGGGTCTTTCAGGGTCAGGGGCGACATAGTTGAGGTGTTCCCGTCTTTTTCAGGTGAGAATGCGGTGAGGATTGAATTTTTTGGCGATAATATTGACCGGTTATCTGAATTTGATTCGCTGACAGGCAATGTCCTGCGGCGCATTGAAAAGATTGCATTATATCCCAACAGCCACTGGATTACGCCGAAGCCGAGGATTGAAAGGGCGTTTGCCGCAATAAACAAAGAGATGAATGAAAGGATTGATTTTTTTCTTGGACAGCGCAGAGAGGTTGAGGCGCAGAGGATAGAGCAGAGGACAAGGTTTGACATGGAAATGCTCAAAGAGTTCGGATACTGCCACGGGATAGAAAATTATTCAAGGCACTTAAGCGGAAGGCTTCCGGGCGAGCCTCCGTTTTGCCTGATGGATTATTTTTCTGAAGATTTTCTTGTGGTGATAGATGAATCGCATGCAACGGTTCCGCAGATAGGAGGCATGTATCAGGGCGACAGGGCCAGGAAGCAGACGCTTATAGATTTCGGATTCAGGCTTCCATCGGCGCTTGACAACCGTCCCCTGAAATTTGATGAATTTGAACGCAGGGCAAATAAGGCAATCTATGTGTCTGCAACACCTGCCGTGTATGAAATTAAAAAATCAGACCGCAGGGTGATTGAGCAGATAGTCAGACCCACGGGGTTGACAGACCCTGAGATAGAGTTAAAGCATGTAAAGGGGCAGGTTGACGACCTGCTCGGAGAAATAAGGGAGCGGACCAAATGCGGGGAAAGGGTTCTGGTGACTACGCTGACAAAAAAGATGGCTGAAGACCTCACGGAGCATTATCATGAATTAGGGATAAAGGCGCGCTATCTTCATTCGGACATTGATACAATTGAGAGGGTTGAGATTCTAAGAGACCTGAGGCTCGGCAGGTTTGATGTGCTTGTCGGAGTAAATCTTTTAAGAGAGGGGTTGGACCTTCCCGAGGTCTCGCTTGTTGCTATACTTGATGCGGATAAGGAAGGTTTTCTGCGGTCGGCCCGGTCGCTCATCCAGACCATAGGCAGGGCTGCAAGAAATGTAAACGGAAAAGTTATATTTTATGCTGATACGATTACCGGTTCAATGAGGACCGCCATTGATGAGACAAACAGGCGGCGCAGGGTTCAGGAGGAATATAATAAAAAATATAAAATAACCCCTAAATCAATTAAAAAGGAAATAATCAATATCCTGAGTTCAATATACGAGGCTGATTATTGGACAGTGCCTGTAGTTGCAGAAGAAAAGGTTGAGTACGGGGATGAATCAGCAGTCAAAAAACTTGAAGAGGACATGAAGCAGGCGGCAAAAAATCTGGAATTTGAAAAGGCTGCCGGGATAAGGGATAAAATAAAGGCGATTAAAAACAAACAGATTGAACTGGGGGTGAAGGTGTGATGAATCCTTTTGCAAAGCTAAATATCATTGAATACCGCGAAGGGGCGTTTTCGGATAAAACTGACAGCGTTGCGTCTGAAAAAAAGCTGAGGATATTTTCAAACGGCAAAGAAATCCTGAGCCTGCTTTGCACGCCTACGATGGTCAAGGAGCTTATCGTGGGTTTTGCTTTGTCAGAGGGGCTGCTTAAAAACGGTACGCAGCGGAGCTGGTGCTCTGAGAGGATTGAGATATTTTGGAAAGATGATGAAATAGAGGTCCATCTGCCGGTTGAGGCGCCTGATGCAATAGCAACCATTACTTCAGGATGCGCCAAGGGGATAATCTTTATTTCCGATGAAAAACTGCCTCTGATTCAATCCGGACTGAGGGTCAGCGCAAATGCTATTCTCGGGCTTTATAGAGAATTTCAGAAGAAGTCAGAGCTTTTTAATGCGACCGGCGGAGTCCACAGCGCCGCGCTTTGCAGTGAGCAGGAAATAATTATATTCACAGAAGATATCGGAAGACATAATGCCGTTGACAAGATAATCGGCTATGCTTTTTTGGAAAACATTCCGATGCAGGACAAAATCCTGCTTTTAAGCGGCAGGCTCTCCTCTGAAATTGTGCTTAAAGCCATAAAGGCGCAGGTGTCGGTGCTTGTGAGCCGCGCCGCCCCGACTGACAGGGCAGTGGAAACAGCAAAAGAATTTAAGATTACGATGATAGGTTTCTTAAGGGGGCAGAGGTTTAATATCTACAGCAATCCTGAAAGGATAACGACTTAGTTCAAACGAACAGTATTGTTGAAGATTATTTAAATAGTTCAACGAGACAAAGGCGTTCAAATCGTTTAAATAGTTCAAGCGTTCAATTAATTCAATCTTGAACAATCTTATTTCACCAGCGTTATCAGTTTAAATATCGGCAGGTACATGGCAACAACTATAAACCCGACGGTAGTGCCGAGGAAGACTATAAGCATAGGCTCCAGCAGTGAAGTCAGGCTTGCAACCGCAGTGTCCACTTCTTCGTCATAAAATTCTGCAATTTTGCTGAGCATTGTTTCAACCGCGCCTGTTGATTCTCCGACGGCAATCATCTGCGTTACCATCGGCGGGAATATCTTTAACTTAGACAGAGGTTCGGCAAGGGTTTTACCCTCGGAGACAGCCTGCTTTACCTCAAGTACTGACTTTTCAACGACCACATTGCCTGCCGTCCTTGCGGTTATGTCAAGTCCTTCAAGGATAGGCACGCCGCTTGCCACAAGGGTTCCAAGGGTGCTTGTGAATTTTGCAATTGCAACCTTTTGAAGAAGCACTCCGATTATAGGGACTTTGAGCAGTAACGTATCAATGGTTTTTTTGCCTGTTGCAGTCCGCCGGAATTGTACTATAAAAACTGAAAAAGCGATAATGCCGGCAAGCATTATCGCGCCGCCTATGCCGCCGAGAAAATGACTTATGCCAATTACTATCCTTGTTGGGAGCGGCAGTATCCCCCCCATCTGTGTAAACATCTTTGCAAAGGTAGGTACGACAAATACCATTATGACGGCAACGACACCGACTGCCGCAAAGATAACAAAAGACGGATACATCATGGCGCCCTTGACCCGTTTTTTAAGTTTCATGCTCTTTTCAATATATGTGGCGAGTTTGCCTAAGATGGTGTCAAGGATGCCGCCTGTTTCACCAGCGGCTATCATATTCGCATAAAGTTCAGAAAATATCCTCGGATGTTTTCTCAGGGCGTCGGCGTATGTAGAGCCGCCTTCCACATCAGCTTTTACTTCGCCGAGCGTCTTTGCAAGGGTCTTGTTTCCAGTCTGTTTTGAAAGGATATCCAGCGCCTGCACAAGGGGAAGTCCTGCATCAATCATTGTAGCGAATTGCCGTGTAAAGACAACAATATCTTTGTCCGTTACCTTCCCCCCGGGCGCTAACTTAAACAAAGCCTTTGGTTTCGGACTGATATCGGTTGGTATTATGCTTTGCCTTCTTAAATAAGCGGTGACTTCTTCTTTGCTGTTTGCTGTAAATTCGCCCTTCTGGATTGTGCCCTTTGCCGTCCTTCCTGTCCATCGGAATACTGTCGGCATTATTATCTCCTTTTCTCCGTGGCAGCGGCGCGTTGTATCATAGTAAGAAGTTCGTCCGGCACAGGCGACTTGCTTAACGCGTCATCATATGTAATAATCCCGCTGTTGTATAATTCAAATAAGGACTGGTTCATGGTCTGCATTCCGAACTTTGTCTGTCCTGTCTGCATCATAGCATATATCTGGTGGATTTTATCCTCTCTTATGAGATTTCTTATTGCAGGGTTGGGTATCATTACTTCTACTGCCAGCACCCTGCCGCCGGCTTTTTTAGGGAGAAGCTGTTGGGATATAATTGCCTCAAGCACGAATGATAACTGCACCCTTACCTGCTCCTGCTGGTGCGGCGGAAAGACGTCTATGATACGGTTTATCGTCTGAACAGCGCTGTTAGTATGAAGCGTTGCAAATGTAAGATGTCCTGTTTCTGAAACTGTCAGCGCCGCCATGATTGTCTCAAGGTCCCTCATCTCGCCAATCAGGACTACATCAGGGTCCTGCCTCAGGATATATTTAAGCGCGGATTTAAAAGATTCGGTATCAGAAGTGACTTCTCTCTGGTTTATAAGGCATTTTTTATGCGAATGCAGATATTCTATCGGGTCTTCTATTGTGATGATGTGTTCGCTGCGCTCATTGTTGATTTTGTCAATTATGGCCGCAAGGGTGGTTGATTTGCCGCAGCCTGTGGGCCCTGTGACTAAAATAAGCCCCCTCGGTTTTCTGGTAAGTTCTATAATTGTATCGGGAAGACCTAATTCCCTAAGAGGTTTAATATTAAAAGGGATGGTTCTGAATGTGCCTGCAACCGCCCCTCTCTGCATAAACATATTTGCCCTGAATCTGCTTAAGCCCTTAATGCCAAAAGACAGGTCCAGCTCGTTAGTCTCCTCAAATTTGTGTTTTTGCGAATCCATGAGGATGCTGTAACATAGCGCCTTTGTATCAGCAGGCATAAGGGGAGGCTCATCAAGCGCTACAAGTTTTCCGTCAATGCGTATCCTCGGAGGCGAGCCTGTGCTTATGTGAAGGTCTGAGGCATTTTTTTCAATCATAATTTTTAGTAAGTCATATAATGTCGCCACAATTCACTCCTTTAAAAACCGTAATCAGTAATGTGTCATGCGTAATAAGTATAAAAATATTTCTTCAACTAAACACCTATTACGAATTGCAAAATTTAATCTCCAACCGTCACCCTCAGAACCTCTTCTAAAGTCGTCACGCCTTCTTTGATTTTTGTCAGGCCGCTTGCGCGCAGGGTTTTCATCCCTGCTTTTATGGCAGTATGTTTTATTTCCGCGGCTGATGCGCCGCTGAGAATTAATTCCTTCAGTTCATCCTTAATAGGCATTACCTCATAAAGCGCCACTCTGCCTTTATATCCGGTGTTGTTGCATGCCGTGCAGCCCTTGCCCTTGAAACATTTTATAGTCTTTGCTTCCTCTTCTGTAAAACCGGCGCTGACAAGGGCAGTCACGCTGAATTTTTCTTCCTCTTTGCACTCCTTGCAGATTTTTCTCGCAAGTCTCTGGGCGAGTATCAGAATGACAGACGCCGAAACTAAAAATGGTTCAATGCCCATGTTCAACAGCCTTGATATTGTGCCAGGAGCATCGTTTGTATGAAGGGTGCTCAGGACAAGATGCCCGGTGAGAGCCGCCTTGACGGCGATTTCAGCCGTTTCAAAATCCCTGATTTCACCGACCATTATTATATCAGGGTCCTGCCTCAGAAAAGACCTGAGGGCAGCGGCAAATGTAAGTCCCACATCCTCCCTGACATGCACCTGATTTATGCCTGCAAGGTTGTATTCAACAGGGTCCTCGGCAGTCATAATGTTAACATCAATTGTATTTACCGTATTTAAAGCTGAATAAAGTGTTGTTGTCTTTCCGCTGCCGGTAGGTCCCGTTACCAGCACCATTCCGTACGGTCGGCTTATTGCATCCTTAAAATCCAGCATTGCCTTTTCCTCAAACCCGAGCTTTGTAAGGTCCAGGACCAGAATGCTTTTATCAAGGATTCTCATGACGATTTTTTCACCGAACAGGGTAGGAAGGGTTGACACACGGAGGTCCACCTCCTTGTCTTTTGTCCTTAGTTTTATCCTGCCGTCCTGCGGAAGCCGTCTTTCCGCTATATCAAGCTCAGACATAATCTTAAGACGGGAAGAAAGCGCCGCCCGCAATTTTAAAGGCGGCTGTATAATATCATAAAGCACGCCGTCAATCCTGTAACGGACCCGCAGACTTTTTTCGTAAGGTTCAATATGAATGTCGCTGGCCCTCCTTGCTATTGCCTCGCCTAAAATGAGGTTGGCAAGTTTTACCACAGGGGCTTCCTCAATTGCCTCTTTCAGTTCGCCTACGTCAATTTTTTCTTCTTCTTCCTGAACGAATTCCAGCAGGTCGGTTTCTGTTTTTTTCAGGGAGTCCATTGTTGTCTGGAAAGCGTCGGTCGCGGCGGTCTTACCGTAATATTTGCCGAGCGCCTCCATTATGGCGGACTCTGCGGCAATGGCAGGAACGACATTGTAGCCGGTCACAAACTTTATATCGTCTATTGCATAGACGTTTGAAGGGTCTACCATTGCAACGGTAAGCGTGGAGCCGTTTCGTGCAAGCGGGAATACCTGATATTTCTCCGCGATATCGGCAGGTATGAATTTTGTAACAGAAGCGTTAACTGTGTAATCAGACAGGCTTATGGCAGGCACGCCAAACTGTTTGCTCAGAAATGACACCAGCTTGTCTTCATTTACATAGCCGAGTTTGACAAGGATGGAGCCGAGACGGCCGCCTTCTTTTTTTTGCATTTCAAGGGCGCTTGCAAGCTGACCCTCAGTGATGAGGTTGTTGCTTTTTAGCAACTGCCCGATTTTTGCAGCCATGACTTAAAATTTAGCTAAAATACAGTTAAAAGTCAACACTTTTCCTTGAGAAATATTTCCTTTCCGAAAAAGTTAGAAATTAAAAATGATCCCGAAGTGTCGGGATAACTCTTAACTCATAACCTGCCTGCCGGCAGGCTCTTAACTTCTTGTTTGGTGCGAGAGGGGGGAGTTGAACCCCCACGGTTACCCATCCCGATATTCCAAATTAAGTTGACAAATGGGCGAGAGAGGACTTGAACCTCCACGGTTGCCCACTGGATCCTAAGTCCAGCGCGTCTGCCAATTCCGCCACTCGCCCATACAAGTCAACTTAATATATTATTATAATTCGGGACGCGTCTGCCAAATTTAAGTTTAAAGGATTTTTTAGTGTTAAGGCAAGAACGGTTTTTTATGACTGGTATGCAATCACACGGTTTCTGCCGGATTCTTTTGCGGAATAGAGAGCGCTGTCAGCGTTTTTGATAAGTTTTTCTATGGTATCTCCGTCAACTGGGTAAGCGACTACTCCTCCGCTGATGGAAACAAAGCCGAGAGGCTGTTTTTCCCGGTGCTGGAAAGGATGAGTCTCAATCATTTTTCTGATATTTTCGGCATAGGTCATGACGCCGTTCTTATCGTTGTCCTTCAGCAGTACTATGAATTCTTCGCCGCCGTAACGGGCAACTATGTTTGTAGAGCGGGAATTTTTTTTAACCAGGAGCGCCAGCTCCTTCAGCAGGATATCGCCTTGCGGATGGCCGTTTGTGTCATTGTAATGCTTGAAATTATCAATGTCAAAGATGAATACCGAGAGAGTGGAGTTGTAGCTCTCTGTTTTCCGTAGTTCACTGTGAGCCGCTTCAAAGAAGTATCGCCGGTTGAAGAGCCCGGTCAGGGCGTCTGTTATAGCCTCCTCCTTGACGCTGTCAAGGGACTCAAGGTTTCTGTATGCCACTGCAAAAAGGTCGGCTATCATGGACAGAAGCCGTTTTTCGTTTTCCATGCGCCTCTTAATCTTTCCGATGCCGATGACCCCGATGAGGCTTCCTCTGAAGGCAATGGGCGCGGCCATTTCAATGAACTTGTCGGCTGCAGTATTCCTGCTCGGTTTCAGGGAGTCTCTTGAAACTAATATCAGCAGTTCAGCCGCATTGCCCACTACATCCTCACCGGGCTTTAACTCAATTGATTGCCCCCGGTTTGTGCCGAAAGCCGCGACCAGCTTCAGGTTGCCGCTTTTCAGGTCTTTGATATAAATTTCCACTGCGTTTGTGTCAATCATCTCTTTTGTCAGCCTGATTGTTGATGTGACCAGCTCGTCAAATGAAAGAGCGGAGTTTATGTTTTTCACCGCATCAGGAATCCTTACAAGAAAATTAATATACTGCTCAAGTTTCAGGTTGACGGCAGTCAGTTCGCTCTGAAGCTTGTCCCTCTGGGACTCTATGAGCCGGGTTTTTTTGCTTATTTGTTCCTTGCCTTTGGAAACTCCTGTCTGTTTACCCCACAAGTAAAATAAAAAAGCAATGAGGCAGGTAAAGGATAGCAATAAAAGCCATGGCAGCAAATCGGGCAATATTTCTAAAATTATATTCCAGTCCATGTAATTTTCAGACCCCTGTCAATTAAGGACCATCAGTTAATATTTAAAACATACAATAATTATATCATTTTTTGCCCTCCACATAAACGCTGACGACATATCCTTTAAGAGATTCACCATCCCCATGAGGGCAATATTAATATTATGCGCAACAAGAGAAATACTAAATGTTGTAAAAGTTTACATCATACAAAGTAACACATATGTCATAGTTTACGCCTATGTAAAGTAACACATATGTAACAGGTTACATTTATGTAAACCAAGACACATATAATCGTTTATTCAGCAATTTTCCTAAACGTATTGATTCTAAATGTTTTAAATTAGGAATAGGGGAAGCGTCTTAAAATTATAGTGTTATAAATGTAAACTTAACTTTACAAGTTTATTGATAGAAACTAAAAATGTTTTTTAGCATGAGATTTGCATTATACATAGATAAGAAGTTAATGATATATAAAAAAAGATGAGAGGAGAAAGGGTTATGCTTAAAAAAATATCATTTATAATTTTGACACTGCTCATTTTTGCTGCGATGTTACTTACCGCAGGGTCTTCTTTTGCTTTTACAATATAAATTCTGTCCTGTAATCTAAGTGGGGCGATACATATGACTTTATTATAGATGAACTTGCTCTTCAACTAGTTCCCTTCCATCTATTTTCATCAGGCATTCCAATATAAAAGATCCGGCTCAGGTTAGAAAAAGAAATATTTTTTACTCAAACCCTATGAATTTATTAAAGCATGCAGTTGGATCAGAAGAGTCAAATATCCGGCAGTATAAAAAGAGACTTAAAATGAGCGCTATTATGAACAGCAGGAGTAATAACAGCGGTATTTTCAGATTTTTTTGTTCAATATTAGAGGTAGCAAGGCTGATTTCATCTTCCTTCCATGCTGACTGTAACGGCACTGACGGTATGTCCTTATGCTCCATATCTGTTCCGTCTGATTCCCTGCTCACCGTATGAATGGAAGTTGCCGGCTCTAATACAGAATTAGCTCCCAGGTCAGATATTGCTTGTTTCTTTCTCTCCCTCTCCCTGTTTTTAAGCTCAACTACATAATGAAAGATTTCATTGCTTAATCCCATTCCCTGTGCAGCTTTATAGACGTTATGAACATCTGCCGTTTGTTGTTCTCTTTCAAATGCGAAGTTGAGGGATCTGTCGCATAAGGAATTGATTACGCGGGGTGTGCCTTCAGAACCAAAAGCTAAACTTAAGGCCTCCCATCCTGTATCTGAAAATATGGAGGACTGTCCTCCTGCCACGTGAATGCGGTGCGAGATATACTTACGCAGCCTGTCGGAATCCAACTTCCCTATATTTTCCAGAGTTGCAATGCGCTGTTTGAAAGACTCCATCTTAGGTCTGTTGATTATTTCCATCAATTCTTCCTGTCCAAGCAGAAGTATCTGGATAAGTTTGATTGCACCCTCTTCAAGATTGTTCAGCAGCCGGATGCCGTTAAGTGTTTCATCCGGCATCAGATGAGATTCATCTATTATGAGCAGGCATTTACTGCCGTCGGAATTGATTTTTAAGAGGGCATTCTTAATATCCCTTAAAAGAAAGACCATCTCAGATGTTGAGGGCTTCAGCTCAAGCTCACTGGCAATAAAAATAAAAAGATCTGTGCTGCTCCCGGGCGGCAGCGCCATCCATATAAGTTTTATATTAGAAGGAATATCGGATTTTATCATTTGACTAAGGGTTGTCTTGCCGGACCCGATAGGCCCTGTCACTACGATTAAACCTCTGCCTGCATTTAAAGAATCTGTTATCCGGCTGCGGACTTTGGCATAATCGCCCTGATCAAAAAAGAAAGCCGGATCAGGCACGTTTTCAAAAGGAAGTGTTTTGAGACCGAAATGCCTGGTGTACATATTATCTTAATTCTCCTTATCGTCAGAAATAAGCTTTACCTTAATCTGTAACTCTATCTAAACATATATTATTTTCAATCAAAAACCAATTAATTTGCTGAAGCAGGCTGCCGGTTCAAGAGAGCCGGTCCGCCAGCAGTAGAAAAACAAACTCAGGATGAGCGCTGCAACAGAAAACAAAAATAAAACTACAGGCGTTTTTAATCCTTTTTCAGTTGCCCCGGACGCAGGAGAATTGATTACAGGTTTTGTCTGAACCGGCTGAAAAGTTTCCGGTTGTATGTGTATATGGATACCGGCTGCATCAGGCTCTTTGCCTGATGAATGTTGAATTGCTTCAGCTTCTCTAATGGGATCTTTTTCAATTGCGGTTATAGCTTGCTTTTTCATTTCGTTTCGCCTGAGTGTCATCTTGTAATGAAAGACTTCTTTCTGCAGCCCCATTTCTCCGGCAGCCTCGTAAATATCATCCAGGTCTACTGCCGGTTTTCCTTTCTCAAAGGTCAGGCTGAGAGATTTGTCGCATAATAAATTGATTACACGCGGAGTGTTCCCTGGACCAAAGGCTAAAACTAATGCCTCCCATCCTGTGTCTGAAAATATAGAAGGCTGTCCTCCTGCTGTCCGAATACGGTGCAGGATATATTCACGTATCCTGTCCGGACTCATCTTCCCCATGATTTCCAGGGCTGCAATGCGCTGTTTAAAGGGCTCCATCTCAGGCTTGTTGATTGTCTTCATCAATTCTTCCTGGCCAAGCAGAAGTATCTGAATAAGTTTAATTGCGCCCTCTTCAAGATTGTTCAGCAGCCGTATGCCGTTGAGCGTATCATCCGACATCAGATGAGATTCATCTATTATAAGCAGGCATTTACTGCCTTCAGAATTGATTTTTAAGAGGGCATCCTTAATATCTCTCAGAATAAATACCCTCTCGGAGACCTGAGGTTTTAGACCAAGCCCCTGGGCAATAAACAGAAAAAGATCCAGGCTGTTTGCCGGCGGCTCAGCCATCCATATAAGTTTTATAGTGTTGGAAAAATCAGAAATTATTTTTTGACTTATGGTTGTCTTGCCTGACCCGATAGGCCCTGTCACCACTATCAACCCCCTGCCTGCTTTCAAGGAGTCTGTTATCCTTGAGCGGATGCGGGCATGATCGCCCTGGTCAAAAAAGAAGGCCGGATCAGGCACATTTTCAAAGGGAAGCATGTTAAGACCGAAGTGGTTAGTGTACATAATATTTCAAAACCCCTTGTCCTTAGGGATAAGTTTTATCTCAACTCTCCTGTTTTTGACCCTGCCTTCAGCAGTATCATTGGAGGCTATCGGTCTGGCGTCGCCGTAACCGATTACAGAGATACGCTCAACCGGTATGTCGTATTTAACTAATATAGAGGCAACAATCTTTGCCCTGAGAAATGATAATTCCATATTATCAGAGTATCTCATTACGGCAGATGACCTGATAGGCCTGTTGTCAGTATGTCCCTCTATAATTACACGGTAATCAGGGGATGCCGAAATTTCAGACACCGTATTTTTAACGGCAGTTATAAGACGTTCGTCAATGATAAACTGCCCCGAAGAAAACGCCCCGTCTCCAAGCACAGCCAAAACCCTTGTCTTATTTGCAGGTACATTGGCGCGGCCGGCGGGGATTACTAATGCCTTAAATGTGATAATGCCTGATAATATATAAAATAAAATAGAAAGGCCAATGATAATGTTGCGCATAGCAATAGATTAATAGAAAAAGGTTTTTTTAACTACAGAATTATCTTAAAGGATTAACGGTAATATTGCAATAGAGCTTAATGCAGAGCAAAAAAAGGGGGCTTGGTTATTCCAAGCCCCCTTTTTTTGCTCTGCTAATTATGCAAATTTTTAGCTGTTTTTTCTTTTTTTTCTGAGATAATTTCTGCCGGCTAAAAATGACCCGCCGCTAAGAAAGAGAATGGAGCTTATAGGTTCAGGAGCAACTGCGTTAGGGATTTCGGGGCCTCCGGTAAAGGATATCCTATCTACTTGTAGCTCTCCTTTCCATGTATGAAACCAGCCGTCGCTGTTGGTCCATGTGCGCGGTGTTGTTGTAAAGCCGAAGACTCCCTGCTGTTCCGGCAGTATGCCATTGCCGTCAAGGGGCTTAATGTCCCATTCTACAGCATATTCCACCCTATTGCCTGCACAGCAATTATAGTCCCAATTAGCATTCGGCGCTGACATATTTGCAAGCTCAGGAATTAAGATAGGTAATTCAAGCAAAAAGCCTGAGAAGCCGTTTGTAATCCCCGGGCTGGGGTTATAGGAATTGTTTGTTACAGTATATTGCCAGTAATACATACTGTAGTCCCCTAAGTAATTATCAAAGATATCTACGTCAATGATAATGGCATTAGGGTTACTGCCGAAAGCATATGCATAACTGTTGCTTAAAAGCGTATCAGCATATGTTGCTTTTGCCCCGCAAACAAAAAACATGGCGATAACTAATACTAAATACCTGGCACTTCTATGTGTGAGACTGTTTAATATTTTTTTACGCGGTACCATGATTAATTCCCCCTTTGTATTTTTTTATTTCAGTATTAGTTGGTGCAAAATGTATGCTAAAGAGTGTAAAAATTGTTTGTTGATTGGTTTTGAAGGCAATTTAAGCTGGCTAATAGTAAGTAATAATTGCAAATAATTAAGATTAGCATGTAAAAATATTTTATAACAAGAGGCCTTGAATGACAGCTCATTAGGGCTAAAATTGTAATATGTTACACGTATGTTCT